>CAZAHL010000034.1:0-29635 GCA_964484845.1 uncultured Chryseolinea sp.
TCTATTTTCGGAATTCAAGATAGATGAGACCCTGTATGCCCTAAAAAGGGAAAGGCCAGTATACGACGATCTAAACATTAAGGAAGAAAATTTTTCAGAAGAAATAAGAAATAAATTAAAACTTTGGCATAACTGGACACAGGATGAATATTTACTAGTGTTTAATCAACGTTGTACCATTGAGCCTAAGTACGGATGGGGACTAGTGGGGACTCAATTGATTTATCCCTCTCTTGGATTTAGCAGAGCTGATTACTTACCCAAGCCCAGCATTGTTCAATTATTCTTCTCAAAAAAAATAACGAGGTACTATCCGCAAATTATCTCACTCAGAGATACTGGCGAAGAAAATTATTTTCATTTCTACAATGATATTCTAGCAAAGCTTTGCTTACTGAATGAGCATCATGCGCTTCCTGGTATCCCGATTCTTATCGCCAAAAAATTATATGAGAAGACATACTTTCAATTTTATCTTAAGCACAGTTCTTTCATGCAGAGACTAACATGGGCTATTCAAGATGATGAATTTATAACAGCAGACAAAGCTTTTTTTTGCAAGCCACTTACGCATACAAAAAAATATTTTGAGCGTATAGTTTTTTCTCTACAAATAAATAAGTCACCTGCCACGCAATTACGCAAGATATTCCTTTATCGGAATCCTAACCGGCTTAGGTATATATCAAACTTCGAAGCTGTAAGAACCTTTTGTAAAGCCAATGGATTTGATATTATCGATACGGACGCGCTTAGTGTCTCTGAACAGATTGAATGGTTCGGTAACGCTTCGCATGTTATTGGTATTCATGGCGCAGGACTTGTAAATATCATATATGGTCGACATTCGATTAAAAAGGTTATTGAGATATTCCCCCCCTGGAATTATGCTCCTTTTCATTATATCATGTTATCGAATATTTATGGTTTCGAGTATGATGCAGTGATGGGAAAAAAAGGTCTGGAAAGTTCAAAGGGAGGATTTGTAATTGACATTAGTGAACTGGAAACTAAATTAAGAAATGATATTTCTTTCAGATAGCTTTCTTGTACTTTACTAAAAAGACCAGTCTATCAGAATTAGATTAGAAAGTATGACCTTATTAAGAACATTGTATAAGTATTTCCGCTTCTGGGGAGGCCACTATAAGTGTATCGTCTGCGGGAGATATATTCGAAATTATTTTAGTTTTTCTGATGATCTTCAATATAATGCTAAATCCAACGGTTTCATTTATGATTTCAGAAGGATCGAGACCTTAAACTTCGAGAACTACAATTGTCCGTTTTGCATGTCCAGTGACCGGGAAAGGTTATATATGATTTTTCTTGAAAGATATTTAAAAGAAATTGCCCACAAGTGTTCTATCCTCGACTTTGCACCCAGCCTTGTTTTTTCAAATAAGCTTCGAGTTACTCCTAAGATAAAATATACTTCCGCAGATCTGTTCCGAAAGGATGTTGATATCCAATTGGACATTTGCGATATGAAAGTCCTCATGGATGCCAAATTTGATTTTATTATCTGCTCACATGTATTGGAACACGTACCCGATCCGGATAAAGCAATGCGAGAAATTTTACGCATTATAGCACCCAATGGGAAAGCAATAATAATGGTGCCGTTGTTTTGGGACGTGCACTCAACATCAGAGGACAGCAGGCACACAACAGACAAACTTCGATTGCAACATTATGGTCAGGAAGATCATGTCAGATTGTTTTCTCGCGAAGACTTTTTGAATCGATTGGATTTGGCTGGTTTTAAGGTGGAGCAACTTCGCTCCTCTGACTTTGACCCACAAAAAATTAAAGAAAATGCTATCTCCGATAATAGTATTTTATATGTGTGTTCCCGGAAAATTACTACTTCAATATTGAGCTGACCGTCTCATTTGTATGGAGGAAAAAAACCAATTTAACATACTCGTTATTATACCCAACCTGGGGCGTGGTGGCGCCCAGCAAGTATACAGAGATCAGCTTCGATTTTTGTCCAATCATCACCAGACCATCGGTTGCGTATTTAATTGGGAGGATACATTTGAAGACGATCGTTCTGATAATATTATTTCTCTTGATATTCCCGCAGGAAAAAATCTATTAACTAAAATTATTTTTTTCTGGAAACGAGTTTTTGCCGTTAGAAAAATAAAGAATGACTACAACATTGATTTTTCAATCAGCCATTTAGAAGGAGCGGATTACATTAACATTCTTTCTAAAAGAACAGAAAAAGTCATTTGCTGGGTTCATGGAACGAAAAAATTCGATGAAAACATTCAAGGCATTGTTGGCTTGCTACGGAAAAAAATCTTGATTCCCCTGGCGTATAAGATCTCCAATATAATTGTGACGGTAAGCGAAGGAATTCGTCAGGAACTCATTCATGATTTTGGAGTCCATGCTGCTAAAATTAAAACAATTCACAACGGTTTTGACATTGACGAAATTTACACCAATTCGTTACAAGAAGTAAGTCTGAAGGTCCGGGAGCTATTTGATTCTAAAAAAGTTTTAATTAAGCATTGCAGGTTTTCGAAACAAAAAAACTTATTTGCACTCATCGATATTTTCAAATTAATAAAACACACCGATACAAAATTGATGCTATTGGGCGACGGAGAGTTGAGAGATGACCTACTGAACTATTGTAAACGTGCAGGTCTATCCGTTTATTCTATTTGGGACACATCTCTATCAATCAATCTCACTTACGATGTCTACTTTCTAGGATACGAAAGGAACCCATATCCATTCCTTCGAAGAGCTTCCTTATACGTTATGACCTCATCGTGGGAAGGATTTCCCTTAGCGTTGTGCGAGGCAATGGCATGCGAGATCCCGGTTTTGGCGTCAGACTGTTATACAGGTCCAAGAGAAATTATCAGCCCTGAGCTTAACAATCTTGAGACTGTTAAAGAACCGGTGACGTCTTCCTATGGGATTCTTATGCCGTTAGCAAACAACATAACCAATCATGAAATTTGGGCAGAAACCATTTTAGCTACCTTAAATAATTCGGACTTGCGCGCCAACTTAATCAGGCAAGGTAAAAATAGAATTTTAGCTTTTGATAGCTACGAAATCAGGTCACAGTGGTTACGATTACTTCAATGAAGAAGGCGCGCATCCTCATTATCGAAAATTCAAGCGCTCTTACGGGTGCACTTATATCGATTTTAAGAAGTAGTTCTCTTTTAGTAACTCACTTCGATTTCATTTTTATTCTTCCGACAGGGAGTACGGCAGTGCAATATGTTTCTCATGCAGGGTTCGAAGTGCATGAATTTCCGATGAAAGAATTAAGAAAAAAAGCGAGTTCCGTTTTAGTGTACCTTCCTTTTCTTCTATCGAATTCCCTGAGACTGTTTCGTCTGATTAAAAAGTTGAATGTCGACCTCATTAATGTAAACGACTTTTACAATCTCCTTCCTGTATCTTATAAATTTCTAGGCGGCCAAGTTCCTTACGTTTGTTACGTCCGATTTCTTCCCTCAAAATTTCCAACGGCTTTAGTAAAATTTTGGTGCGCATGTCACGACCACTACACTTCAAAAATGATTGCTGTTTCTGAAGTTGTTAAAAAAGAATTACCATTTAAGGACAACGTTGTTGTCATTGGAAACGAATTGCCATCAGAGGAAGTACCATTCACCATTTCATCTTCAGCAATTATTCTTTATCCTGCCAACTACATTCAAGGCAAGGGACATGAATACGCCCTGCAAAGCTTTGCGCTTATTAATCAAAAACATCCTTCTTGGAAATTGAAATTTGTGGGCGGTGATATGGGCCTTCAGAAAAACAAGGATTTTAAAATAGAGCTCACTCAACTCGCAGAGAAACTTAACATTGAAGAACAAGTTGAATGGCATGACTTTGCAAACAACATTTCAGTGGAATACATCCAAGCGTGTTTTGTACTTAATTTTTCAGAATCAGAATCTTTCTCTATGACGTGTCTTGAAGCAATGTTTTACGGGCGGCCTGTAGTTGCTACACGTAGTGGCGGGCCATCAGAAATTATTGATCAAAACGAGACGGGTATTCTGGTTGATGTTAACGACGTAACGGCTATGGCCGATGCGATGGAATTTCTTATAAGTCATCCAGATAAGCGCGAGTTTATGGCAGGGCAGGCATACCAGCGTGTTCGGCAAAAGTTTTCATATGCTAATACCATTGAAAAGCTTGGAGAGGTTTATAAGGAAGCCATAAAAAATTCGTTCTAATTCTTTAAATCCTATTTCTTCCAAATAATTCTAATTTTATCTTAATTTTGACAGAATTTTATTTGGAATTATCCCTCAACAATGAAAACATTAAAACTCGATAATACGGACCGGAAAATCCTGGAAATACTTCAGGCTAATTCAAATATTACCAATGCTCAGTTAGCAAAAGAAATTGGCCTTTCACCTGCCCCAACTCTTGAACGCGTTAATAAATTGGAAACCTCCGGCGTAATACGGAGCTACCATGCAGTAGTTGATCCCGCTAGCGTTGGCCTCGGAGTAAGTACATTTGTTATGGTGACGCTGAAAGGCCACAACAAGGAAAACATTGAGAAATTTATCAAAGCCATCAAAAATATTGAAGAGATAGTTGAATGCCATCATATCACAGGAGCAGGTGATTTTATATTGAAAATTGTATCTGCCGATATCGCTTCTTATCAACAACTCATGCTTGAGCAAGTTTCCAATATTGAAGTCGTCGACAGCCTTCAGTCGTTGGTTATTCTTTCTACTTTTAAAGATAGCAAGTCGATGCCTATACCGGGGTAAGTTTAAAGTTTGAGGTTTCGGGTTTGAAGTTTAAAGTTTCGGCCTTAACTGTATGAGTTCTGTTTAGGGTTAGGGTTGTTGGTTAGACAAACGAGGTTTCGGACATATTGAAATTGGTGTAGAGTTTTTACGGGATAAAGAATTTATATTGAGAATTTTATGGTTGCTGACAAGACATTAATATTAGATGCGCGCCAGGTTCAACAGAAAATAAAAAGAATGGCGTATGAGATATTTGAGCATAACTTTAAAGAAAAAGTAATTGTCATCGCTGGAATAGACGGCCAGGGATACATCTTAGCTAAGTTGTTAAGCAAGGAAATAGAAAACATTTCCCCATTAGAAATAAAGCTCGTTAAAGTAAGCCTCGATAAACTTGCCCCTCAGCAAAGTAACGTAACGCTGGACTGTGATCTTAAGGATTTAAAAAAGAAATGCATTGTACTGGTAGACGATGTATTGAACACAGGACGCACATTTGCCTATGGCATGACTCCCTTCCTGACGATCGAAGTAAAAAAAATTGAAACAGCCGTTTTAGTAAATAGAAGTCATACCCTTTTCCCCATTAACCCTCAGTACACCGGCTACGAATTAGCGACTACCATCAAAGATCATGTTGAAGTCAAACTTGGAAATGAGACTTCAGTTTATTTAGTTTGAAACGGTTTCGAGTTTCGGGTTTAAAGTTAAGCTCGATTAACTTGCCTGCGATTAGTCAACCGGTTTAGTAATTTAGGATTACTGGAAAATAAAATTAGATCTCCACGCGTTCGGCCAGACAACTTTAAACCCGAAACTAGAAACTCGAAACTCAAATGTCAACCCATAAAGATATCAAGCGTATCACCACACATCAGCTTCGCGAAATGAAAAATCGCGGAGAGAAAATCGCTATGCTAACGGCGTATGATTTCAGCATGGCTAAAATCATTGATGGTGCGGGTATCGATATTATTTTAGTCGGTGATTCCGCATCCAACGTCATGGCCGGGCACGAAACAACGTTGCCCATCACCCTTGACCAGATGATCTATCACGCTGCTTCGGTAGTACGGGCGGCAAGGCGCTCATTGGTTGTGGTAGACCTTCCGTTCGGAACATACCAAGGAAGCTCAGGCGAAGCGTTACGCTCTTCTATTCGTATCATGAAAGAATCCGGAGCCCACGCGGTGAAGCTTGAAGGCGGCAGTGAAGTAAAAGATTCTGTAGAACGGATTCTAAGCGCGGGTATTCCTGTTATGGGGCACCTCGGCTTAACACCTCAATCCATTTATAAATTTGGAACGTATACCGTGCGCGCAAAGGACGACAGCGAAGCCACCAAATTAGTGGAGGACTCTAAGTTGTTGGAAAAATGTGGATGCTTTGGCATTGTTCTCGAAAAAATTCCAGCACTGCTCGCTAAAAATGTCTCCCAAGGTATCACTATACCTACCATTGGAATTGGTGCGGGTCCTGATACGGATGGTCAGGTACTCGTAATGCAGGATATGTTCGGTATCACTAAAGAGTTCAAGCCGCGCTTCTTAAGACGGTACGCTGATCTCCATACGATCATGACGGATGCCGTTACAAAATATATAACCGACGTAAAATCGAACGACTTCCCAAACGAATCGGAGAAGTACTGAAGAGTTGCGAGTTTTTAGTTACGAGTTTCGAGTTGTTGAACTTCAAAGTTTTGAGTTTTTAGTAAGCTCGTTTTGCGCCCCTTTAGATTATGTAATCCCTAACATCTGTGCGCGACTCGAAACTCAAGACTCGAAACTCGAAACTATAGCAGGTCATTCGCGAGATTTGCCAGCTCTGAACGTTCACCCTTTTCTAACGTAATGTGCGCATAAAGTTCGTGATCTTGTAAACGGTCGATGAGCGTAGAGAGACCGTTGCTTTGGGAATCCAAATAGGGTGTATCAATCTGGTAAATGTCTCCTGTGAAAATAATCTTTGTGTTTTCGCCTGCACGAGTGATAATCGTTTTCACTTCATGGGGAGTAAGATTCTGTGCTTCATCAACAATGAAACAAATGTTGGACAGACTCCGGCCACGGATATATGCTAGCGGAGTTATCATCAGTTTCTCCTGGCTCACCATTTCGGTGATGCGCGAAAACTCCTTATCGGTTTCACTATATTGATTTTGGATGAACTTGAGGTTATCCCACAACGGTTCCATATAGGGATTTACTTTCGATTTTATATCGCCTGGAAGATATCCTATGTCCTTGTTGCTTAGGGGCACAATAGGTCGCGCTAAATAAATTTGCTTGTATTCCTTTTTTTGCTCAAGTGCTGCAGCTAAGGCGAGCAATGTTTTTCCTGTACCTGCTACCCCCTGAATAGAAACCAATTTAATATCTGGTTTCAAGGCTGCATGAATGGCAAAAGTCTGCTCAGCATTTCGAGGTTTAACGCCGTATACCGACCGCTTTTCTACATGCTCTAACATTTCGTTGAAAGGATTGTAATACGCTAACGCTGATTTCTTTCCACTCTTCAAAATGTAATAATGATTTTTTACCGGTAACATTTTACCTAAAAGTTCGCCGGGCGGGCAATATCCTTTTTCATACAAGAGATTGATCATGTTTGCATCAACCTCCTCGACAATGGTTTTGCCTGTATATAGCGAAGAAATGTTTTGTACTTTCCCAGTAGTATAATCTTCGGATTGCAGCCCAAGGGCTTTTGCCTTAAGCCTAAGATTTACATCCTTCGAAACAAGAATTACTTTTTTGTCTTTCGATTCTTTCTGTAACTGAAGTGCGGAATTAAGAATGCGATGATCGGGTTTCTCTTCGTTAAAGATTTTGTTTGCATCAATGGCGCTTTTGGTATCCATCAAGACTTTAAACACTCCCTTACCTTTACCATTGATGGGATTCCAATGATGAAGCATCTGGCCTTTAGCCAGCTTATCAATTAGGCGAATAAATTCGCGGGCTTCAAAATTTTTAGTGTCATTGCCTTTTTTGAAATTATCTAACTCCTCGAGTACCGTTATCGGGATTCCAACGTCATGCTCATCAAAATTCAGAATGGAGTTATGTTCATAAATAATAACTGACGTGTCGAGCACGAATACCTTCTTTTCCTTTTTCGTTTTTGCCATGCGCACAAAGAACTTGGTTTACGAAATGTAATGAATGGAAATGAAAGCGTGTACTACTTTGTAATTTTTTTTGGGCTCCGTTAAATTTCAACTGTTAAAAGTTCATCGTTGAGATTGAATTGGGTGCTGCCTTCATTTGTAATGATTAAAGATTTGGCTTCTATTCTACTCTTGAAAAGCAAAATATAATTGGAGTTTAGCCCACCCTGTTCGGAACTTAAAATAAATATTAATTGGCTAGAGAGACCATTGGGAATTTTAACTTAAGCCACTGGCTGAAGCTTGTGCCAACGGATAACGCTTAACGGGTCTAAAATTTTCTACGGCCCGTTATTTCGTCATCCTCGTCTTCATCCTCCTGGTCACCGGGTTTTGGCAATGTAAACATGCTGCTTAACAGGTCTTTGAATTGAAGTCCCGCGGTAAGAGAATGTTTGCTTAACAGACTATATTCAGCTAGTCCATGCAATGCAAACTCCATTAGAAATAATTTGGTTAGCTGATCCTGATTCGGATGAAACTCCCTGACCAGATCATTTAATCCGGGAATACTGTTAATTTTCTTTTCAAATTCAGTTTGACTCATGTCGTGCAACAGATCAACTGTATTTCCTTCGCCAAACCAGTTTGAAATTTTTTTATAGGGACTCTTCTCCTTCTGCTTTCTGAATTTATCAGGATCAGGAAAATAATTTACAAACTGCGTACGCAATGCTTTTCCAACCAGATTCTGAGCGACAATGCCCGGCCCCTCCTGTTCTCCTTCGTACACTAATTCAACTTTTCCGGTAATGGCAGGAATCACTCCAATGAAATCAAGCACTCTGATTTGCGCCCTTTTTTCGTTGTTGATGATGCTTCTTCTTTCTGCAGCTGCAACTAGATTCTCATAAGCAGAAATTGTAAGGCGGGCAGATACACCACTCTTGGAATCGACATATTCACTTTTGCGTGCTTCAAACGCTATTTGCTCTATCAGATCTTTTGCAATTTCATTAATTGAAACCAATTCACGTTGTTCGGTTTTTAATCTTGCCTCTTGTTGAGTAATGTGCTTGCCAATCTCCAGCGTCTTTGGATAGTGTGTGATGATCTGACTATCAATTCTGTCTTTTAAAGGTGTAACAATGCTTCCGCGGTTTGTGTAATCTTCTGGATTCGCCGTGAAGACGAATTGAATATCCAGCAGCATACGGAGTTTAAAACCGCGTATTTGAATATCGCCTTCCTGTAAAATATTAAAAAGTGCCACTTGAATACGTGCTTGTAAATCAGGAAGCTCATTGATAACAAAAATGCACCGATTGGACCTGGGTATTAATCCAAAATGAATAACCCGTTCGTCGGAATAAGGAAGCTTGAGTGTAGCAGCCTTGATGGGATCTACGTCACCGATCAAATCAGCAATTGATACATCAGGAGTAGCCAGTTTTTCAGAGTATCGGTCTTCCCGATGAAGCCAGGTGATTAATGTGTCATCACCCAGTTCCATTATTTTATCTCGGCCATAGCGCGAAGTAGGGTCAAGCGGGTCATCATTTAATTCTGATCCATCTATGATAGGAACATATTCATCCAAAAGATTTACCATTAGCCTTGCCAGCCTCGTCTTAGCTTGTCCCCGCAAACCCAATAAATTAATATCATGTCCCGCAAGAATCGCTCTTTCTAAATCTGGAATTACGGTTTCTTCATATCCCCAAATACCTGCAAAGACAGTTTCTTTGTTTCTTAATCTTTTAATAAGATTTTCCCGTAGCTCTTCTTTAATTGATCTTGACCTATATCCTGATTCTTTGAGTTGTGCTAGCGTTCTAATTCTTGAATGATCCATTCTGTGATTTTGATTTTTATAAGATGTTGACCAACCTTTCTTTTATAAAAGGGGTAAAATATTTCACGCAAAGTGCGCAAAGATAATTCGCAAAGGTCGCAAAATATCTTCAGCAGTTTTTGTGCTCTCTTTCATATTGCACGAACTAACTTTAAGGACGTAGTTTAACTTGCACTATTGACGACTATAAATTTTTTCTTCTGTTCTTTTTAAAGTCTTCGAAAACTAAATTACCCAATCCTTCCAGACTGCTATAATACGCATTGCCATTATTGGCCTTGGTAAAGTCGCGCACAAAAGCTTTTAGGTAGGGGTCCGTGGCGATCATAAATGTTGTTACCGGAACCTTTAATTTTCTTAATTGGCCTGCCAGGTTCAATGTTTGATTTAAAATTTTCGGATCAAGTCCGAAAGCATTCTTATAATACTTTATTCCTTGTTTAATACACGTAGGCTTACCGTCCGTGATCATAAATATCTGCTTGTTAGAATTTTTTCTTCTGCGAAGAATATCCATCGCTAACTCTAACCCTGCTACCGTATTCGTGTGGTAGGGACCGACTTGCAGGTAGGGCAAGTCCTTTATTTCAATTTGCCAGGCATCATCTCCGAAAACCAAAATATCGAGAGTGTCCTTGGGGTATTTTTTCGTGATCAACTCCGCTAAGGCCATCGCTACTTTTTTTGCCGGTGTAATCCGATCTTCACCATACAGAATCATCGAGTGCGAAATGTCGATCATTAGTACCGTGGAGGTCTGAGTTTTATATTCACTCTCCATGACCTCCAGATCTTTTTCAGTCATAAAAAAATTATCGAGACCGTGGTTGATCTGAGCATTCCTTAATGAATCCGTCACGGAAATCTGGTCAAGAGTATCACCAAATTCGTAATCCCTTTTTTCGGTGGTTTGCTCATCGCCCCTTCCACTATGATGCGTATTATGTTCACCTGATTTTGACTTTTTTAGCTTACCGAAAATTTCTTCTAATGCTGATTGACGTAGGCGCTGTTCGCTTTTTGCATTTAGTTTAAATTCTCCTTTAGGACCCTCTTCTGTGATATATCCGTTTTTTTTAAGGTCTTCAATAAAATCTCCGATACCGTATTTATCGTTTGTGAGTCCGTATTGACGATCAACTTCAGTCAGCCATTGCAATGCTTCGGCAACGTTCCCGGCCGTGATCAGAATTAACTGCATGAAAATTTTAAGTAACTTATCAAAGTCACTTTGCGCTCCTCCAGGAGGAGGTGAATAATGAGAAAACCGGTATCCCAGCATTATTTTCTTGCTTACTGTACTAAACCATTATTTTCACGATTCTGTTCGCATTCGAACTTAATTTCCGTCGTAAAGGACGTTAAGATAAAACAGATAAAACAACAGCCTAAAATACCGATTTACTTTTGTTTGCAAAGCAAAGATAAAAATGAAAGCGTTTTGCAGATGTAATCAAACCCCGAGATCCAATATTACGAGGTGAATTTTAAAGCATCATTACCTGTGCTTTTTATGCTGGGGATGTGCGGTCTCCCGGTAACGATGCGGATGAATCAAGCATTGCTGATAGTTTTTTCTCTTTCATCGTGCCGTAAATATAGTCCCATAGCGGTGACGAAACTCCATAAATTATTTCACCATTCTTATAATGATGGATGCCATGATTTATCCACCATCTCTTAAAAAAGTTTTTAGGAGGCGGATAAGCGTGTACCATGTAGTGGATAGCAAGATAGGCTGCATATCCGACTAAAAAACCTGGAAAAAAGGCGAAGACAAAATCTCCCATGATCAGCCGGAACAACAATAACAATACTGTACAAATGGTTATGCTTACCAGTGGCGGCATTGCCAATCGATCTTTGTCTTTCGGATATTCATGATGCACACCATGAATAGTATACTGAATCTTTGCCCGGATACGAGTATATGTCTTCATATGAAACAGATGACGGTGAGTATTATATTCTACCCACGTAAAAGATAGAAATCCAAAGAAAAACATTCCCACCGTTGTGCCATTCGAAAGATTTGTGTGGTTGATGCTCCAACTCAACAAGACCACTGCAAAAATAAAAAAAATGATAATGGGTATGGAGATGTGAGTCCGAGTGAGTTTTTCTAAAATCGGATTACTGAATAGTCGGTGAGTGCCTTTGTTTTTGGGTGCAATTTCTGTCGCCGTAAACTTTTGCATGTCATTACATTATTGTTAGACGGTTTACTTCTTTAGATAGTGTTTACGTCATATCGTTGCCTTGGATGCAGATTTTTCCAAAATTTTGTGATAATAATTTTCGTATAAGGGTAAAATTCGGGTGATGTCAAAGTCTTTGGCACGAATCAATGCATTTTCTTTGAATCTTGGCAGGTTATCTTTATCCAGCACAAACAATGCTTTGCTTGTCATATCTTCCACGTCTCCTATTTTACTCATATAGCCTGTCACTCCCTGCACATTCAGCTCGGGTAAGCCGCCAGTGTCGGTACAAATCACAGGTACTTCGCAGGCCATAGCTTCAAGAGCAGCCAAGCCAAAGCTTTCCTTTTCGGAGGGCATAAGAAAAAGATCGGCAACAGAAAGCACTTCTTCTACGGCTTCAAGCTTTCCTAAGAAGCGTACGTCGTGCGTAATGTTAAGGTCCCGGCACATGTTCTCTGCTTTTGTTCTATCGGGACCATCACCGATCATTAGAAGCTTGCTTGGAATTTCATTGTGCAGATTTGCAAAAATTTTAATTACATCCATCACGCGTTTTACTTTCCTGAAATTAGAAGTGTGGACAACCAACACCTCTCCGTGTGGACATATTGCTTTCTTAAAGTGCTCTTTCTTTTGCTTCTTGAATTTTTCCAGGTCTATAAAATTGGGAATGACTTCAATATCGTTGGTAATCTTAAAAGATGCATAAGTCTCGTTTCTCAAATGTTCTGAAACTGCCGTTACACCATCTGACTGATTGATGCTAAAAGTAACTACCGGTTCATAGGATTCATCCTTGCCCACCAGCGTAATATCAGTACCGTGCAATGTGGTTACAAAAGGTATGGTGATGCCATGCGTTTTTAAAATCTGCTTGGCCATGTAGGCAGCCGATGCGTGTGGAATCGCGTAATGCACATGAAGCAAATCCAGCTTTTCATTTTTTACTACGCTTACCATTTTGCTTGCCAGCGCTAGCTCATAGGGCGGAAACTCAAATAATGGATAGGATCTAAAATCAACCTCGTGATAAAAAAGATTTTCATTTAGAAAATCAAGTCTCGTTGGTTGAGAATAGGTAATAAAATGGATTTTGTGATTTTCTTTTGCGAGGGCCTTTCCAAGTTCGGTAGCTACTACACCGCTTCCTCCGAACGTTGGATAACAGACGATTCCGATATTCATTTTTAGATAGTTGGAATTTTAATAAGTGAGTGCGTGTGGTATGACATTATAGTCAATCAAGCCTATAGACGAGAGCCAATACAAATTATTGCAATTAACTACGAAAATGGCATAACTCACTGGGCATTATATTGACAATAATCAAAAATGGCGTCATAGACCACATCTTGTATGCGAGAACGTATATTGCTCGTGTTTAGTTTTCCGCTGCGATCCGGATATACGCGATTTGACAGGAAAATATATACCAGATCAAATTCGGGATCTATCCAGATACAAGTGCCCGTAAAGCCGGTATGACCGAAGGTTCTTGGGGAAGCTTTTAAGGATGTAGGGCTATTCCAATCACTTTGCACAGGCTTATCCCATCCTAGTCCTCGCCGGCTATTATCGAATTGTTTGGCTGTAAAAAGATCGATCGTTTCAGGTTCGAAGTATTGATATCCCCCATAACTTCCTTCCTGTAATAACATCTGGCCAAGTTTACCGAGATCAGTTGCGCTGCTGAATAATCCCGCATGACCGGCGACCCCTCCCATCATGGCGGCTCGTTCGTCGTGTACTGTACCCGCGATATGGGTTTTCCTATAAATCTTATCGTCCTCCGTCGGGGCAATTTGTTGGGCAGGAAATCGATTTAGTGGTGTGAAGCCAGTCGTATAGGCACCCAGTGGTTCATACAAGTTTTGGAATAAAAAATCATCCATCGATTGATTTAAAATCCTTTCTGCCAGCCGCTGCAACAGTAAAAAACCAAGATCGCTGTAACGGTACGAGTAAGGTGTTCTGGGTGGCTTCTCCTGCAATTTCGATCCCCCGATCCATGACCATACCGAATCCCGGAGAAGCGGCGACGCAAATAGATCCGGTGATACCTGAAGCGGATAATTTTCATTTTGGATTCGGCTATAATATTGAGGCAGAAAAATTGCATCCTTAACAGTTTCTGTCCACATCGGTATAAATGGAACAAGACCAGCCTGATGTGTAAGCATCTCAACGATGGTGATGTCTTTTTTATTGGTGTTTTTTAATTCCGGAAGATAATGCGATAGTTTTTTATTTAAATCTATTAAGCCCTTTTCATACAGAAGCTGAACAATCTGTAAGGTGGCTGTCACTTTTGTTAATGACGCCAGATCATATAAGGTCTCGTCTGTTACCGAGTCTTTGCCGTCATACCTCAATAATCCAAACGCCTTGTCGTAAACTACTTTTCCATTTCTTGCGACGAGAATTTGGCAACCTGGCGTAGCACGCGTAGAAATTGCTTCGTTCACGATGTCTTCAATTCTTTCCAGTGTTCGACTGCTCATGCCAGCATCCTCCGGAATAGAATAAGATACTCGTTCAATAGTCTCTGTTGTTAAACCCATTCCCTCTGTGGCTTGCGGGGATATTGTAAAGGGCAATGTTGCATTTGCTCTTAAGCCTCCAAAAATCACCTGCGGCACAGCTTTTAACATTTGGGTAGCAGGGGTATAAGCTGTTATTATCGTACTTCCGGGAAATGATGTGTGGAAAAGTTTTTCATTGCCAAAATCGCATATAACAACGGTATGCGAGAGCAACGTTCTCTCGGCGAGTATGGAAAGTTTTTTAATAACAGCCTCTGTTGTTTGGGGAAAAACACCGACAACAATTACATGTCCCTTCGCAAGAGAATCTGAAAAAGATTGAACATTTGTTCTCTCGTCAAAACTGAAATCACTTGCATGAACATATTTGGAGAGGTAACGATAAAATTCCCCTAAAGGCTCTGCCGTTGTGTTAAGGTAAACGAAGTTCCGGTTTTCCAATGTGGAGATGGGGACACTGGTCTGGGTATCTTGAACTACCGTTATGGCAGCTTCAAATAATTTTTGAACTACAAGTTGAGCATGCGGGGTGTTAAGCCTTGCTAATAGATTATCTGTATTTATATTTTCTTTTTTCCGCCATAAGCCTGCATCAAATTTTGCAGCTAAGATTTTTCGGACGCGCGCCGTAAGCTGGGATTCAAATTTTTCCTCCTTTTTAATCAGCCGTTTTATTTTACGAATTGCAGGACCTATTTCCTGACCGGAAATCAATATGTCATTCCCTGTTTCGAAGGCCCTTAATCCGGCATTGCCTTTATTCTTTTCAGATATTTCTCCTTCGTGAGGTAATTTCACTAAAACAAGTCCCTGGTAATTCGCGCTTTTCCGCAGCCACTCCCCGGTAAAAAATAGGGAGACCGCTTGCGCATCGAATTCATTTTTTCTAACCTGATTCTGGTTTTGATAAATGATCGGAAACTCTGAGGCTGAGGGCATGATAGCGGACAGTCCATTTTCGAAAAGTTTATAATATGGAGCTGCCTGTGTAGAATCAACCATGGCCTCAATCAATGGTAAATTCTCTTGAATGTCCAACACCGTTGCGCCGCTGATCTTAAAGTTTTTTGCCGTTGCCAATACCCCATTATCCTGAAGGCCCTTCATAAAAGCTACAGCCTTCGAACCAACACGTTTATGATTTCTACCAAAGGAATTGTAATTGAAAGTTGAATCCTGGTAATTGTTGGTGCTTACTTCCGAAAAAGAAGCTACGTTCATGTGTGCTCCCATGATTTTCATCTGCCTGGCGATCTCTTTTCCTAAGGCATATACTAACGAGTCGTTTCGTATTGCGCCCATTAAAGAGGCGTTTGGAAAATCCACCAGGCTATCACGAAGTTGTCCCAACCCTTTTTCCGCATCTTGGGCAATCAAAAGCGGAATCTGAGAAACCCCTTGAAGCCGGTTTGTAATTTTTACCTGCCGAAAGGGCCCTACGGAATCAAATATGACACCTCCAATTTCCTTATTTTTAACCTGACTTTCGATTTTATTAATATCCGCTTCGGATGCTTGTGGGGGAATGGGTACGATAAACAATTGTCCTATTTTTTCGTCTATGCTTAAGGAATTAAAAACACTATCAACCCATGTATTTTTGTCAGGCTGAGCAGAACATTCAACAAACACCCCACAGGCGATTAAAACATACAAAAAAACTTTTTTTGCCATCAGGGCGTTGAGTTTTGAAATAGACAATTATACACGCAACTTTATGCGGCCTTCAAGTTATAAAATTAGTTAATCGGTAAGGATGATTTCTTTATGGCTGGGTTTCAGTAAGATTCAGAAGATGGAGTGAAGCCTCGGTCGATTAACGGTTAATTCTTAAAAAATTGCATATATGAAGTTCTCTCAGCTTTTTACTAAAATTCCCGACTACAAACGTTTTGGATACAGACCGCGTCACTTTGATCCGTTAGAGGAACTTATTAAGGAGCGAGAAGAAAAAATTCGCCAGGAGCTTGATTTGGAGCAAAAGAAGAAGATGGAGGAAGAGGTTACCCATGCTTATCGATCTCGTATTGTTGGTTCATTTAAAACGGCAAAAAAAACGGCTACTGTTCAGCGAGATCCGTCGGCAAACATGTTGCGCCTCCTCCTTTTGCTGGTCATTACCGTGGGCCTTATCGCGTATATTCAATATGGCCCAGTTGCGTTATACGGAGTGGCACTCGTTATTGTTCCGGTTTATTTATTTCTTAAATTCAGGAAGTTCAGGCGGTAATATGCATTTTTGCAGCTAGGTCCACGCTATACTACATGCCTGATATCATCCAACTCTTACCTGATTCCATCGCCAACCAGATTGCTGCTGGTGAGGTGGTTCAACGTCCTGCTTCTGCAGTAAAAGAGTTGATAGAAAATTCAATTGATGCTGAGGCTACACGCATAAAGTTAATAATTAAAGAAGCTGGCAAAACCTTGCTCCACGTTATCGATGATGGTAAAGGAATGTCTGAAACAGATGCGAGGATGAGTTTGGAGCGGCATGCCACATCAAAAATTCGCAAGGCAGAAGATCTTTTCACGTTACACACGATGGGCTTTCGGGGCGAAGCATTGGCGTCGCTTGCAGCCGTGGCTCAATTGGAAATAAAAACCCGTACGCAAGAAAAAGAATTAGGAACTCTGCTGGTGGTCGAAGGTTCGGATGTTAAGAAACAGGAATCGGTAGCATGCGACAAAGGAACCAGCGTATGTGTTAAAAATCTTTTTTTTAACATTCCAGCGCGCCGGAATTTTTTAAAATCAAATGCGAGCGAATACCAGCATATTGTTGAAGAATTTCAACGCCTTGCCCTTGCACATCCCGAGGTAGCTTTCCAGTTCATTGAAACTGATTCACTGGAATATGACTTACCTCCGGGAAAATTAAGTCAGCGAATTGTTAACATCTTTGGAAAAACATATCAAGAGCAACTGGCTGCTTGCCAGGAGGAAACTGCGCTCGTTAAAATAACCGGGTATGTTGGACAACCTCACTTTGCAAAGAAAAAAAGGGGTGAACAATTTTTGTTTGTCAACAAGAGATTTATCCGCAGCAATTATCTGAATCATGCCGTGATGAGCGCTTTTGAAGGATTACTTCCTGACAGTAGTTTCCCATTCTATGTACTCTTCATTGAGATTGATCCCAAACACATCGATGTAAACGTTCATCCAACAAAAACAGAAATAAAATTTGATGATGAACGTGCCGTTTATGCCGTGGTTCTTTCTGCGGTGCGTCAAGCTATCGGTACTCACAACTTAACACCCGCGATAGACTTTAATTCGGATGTCAATATTATTGCCAAGCTAAGCCAGGGGGCCAACCAATCCAAAGATGTATATTTTGAGGAACGGTTCAGCAGATCCTTGCAACAAACTAACCGGGATCATTGGGAAAAGCTATATGAAGGCGATGAAAACAGAAATGTATTTCAGACGCCTCCTACAGTTCCAATTCAAACCTTACGTTTCGAAAGTGCTTTAAATCAACCGGATACCGCGGATACCGTCGAAGAAAAAATAGTAAGTCAACTTCATCATCGATATATCGTTAGACAGGTCAGATCCGGAATGATGATCATCGATCAACAAGCTGCTCACGAGCGTATTTTATTCGAAAAGTTTTTGTATCAGCTTACAAATAAATCAGGCGCAAGCCAACAAAGTTTGTTTCCCCAGGCGATATCGCTAAGCGCAGCAGATTTTACCCTTGTGTTAGAAATGCAAGGGGAAATCGAGGCCCTGGGATTCAAAATTGAGGTGTTTGGTAAAAATACCTTGTTGGTAAATGGAATTCCCGGAACTCTTTCGTCCGGCAACGAAAAAGAGCTGTTTGAGGGGTTGATCGAACAATTTAAGACGAATCAGTCCCAATTGGCTATTCCTATCCGTGAAAATCTGGCAAGATCACTTGCAAAAAGGGCGGCCATTAAAACCGGACAACGTTTAGAGCGTGAGGAAATGAGGTCGTTGGTAGACAAGCTATTTGCCTGTACAACTCCAAATTTTGCCCCCGATGGCAAGCCGACATTCTTTATTTTTGAACTGGGAAAGATCGAAAGCTACTTTAACCGATATAAATGAAATGCATCATCTAATTCAAAGTACATGTTTAATCTGACTCCTGTCGTAAAGAATCTTTTAATTATCAATGTCATTATATTTTTCGCCGAAAAGATTTTGTCAGGCATTCACCTGATGGAATATCTTTCATTATGGAACGTAAGATCGGAGTTCTTTAGGCCATACCAGTTGTTTACATACATGTTTGTGCATGCGGATTTTGGGCATATCCTTTTTAACATGCTCGGTTTAGTTTTCGCCGGCCCGATTCTAGAGTCATACTGGGGCCAAAAGAGGTTTTTAATGTTCTATATGATTGCGGGGATTGGCGCTGGAATTTTCAATGTATTGATTGATCTTTTTTTTACCCAGGGAAATTTTTCCTTTATGATGGGCGCTTCCGGTGCTGTATACGGAATCATAACTGCTTTTGGAATTATATTTGCAGATATGGAAATTAAGCTGCTCCTGCTTCCATTTCGATTTAAAGCAAAATATCTTGTGCTGGTTTTGGGGAGCATTACCATTTACTCGGCTGTGATGCCCAGATCTGATGATAATGTGGCTCATCTTGCTCACTTGGGCGGTATTATAGTTGCCTTGATCCTATTACAATTTTGGAAAAAAAGTAGACCCTCGAGATAGCTATGTTCGACGAATTTAAAAACGCTTTTCACAGATATAACAATGCTCACGTTCAGCTGATCATCATAAACGTGGTTGTGTTTTTGGCAATGGCTGTTGTTTTGGTATTTTCCAGAGCCTTTCAGTTTCCGGATGTTTTTGAATTTATCCACGATCAATTAGCGATTCCTGCTCCGATCGCAGATTTCCTGCAAAAACCGTGGACAATAGTAACCTATGCGTTTGTCCACGATTTATCGGGCGTCTTTCATATTTTATTTAACATGCTCGTCTTTTATTGGTTTGGTAAATTGTTTATCGAATATCTTGGTAGTGACAAATTAATTGCCTTGTATTTCCTCGGCGCTATTGCCGGCGGAGTTGCCTATCTCATTGTCTACAATACGATTCCTTTTTACATCGAGCGGTTAAATTCGTTTAATGGCATGGTGGGTGCCTCTGCCGCTGTCTATGCTATCGTGGTGGCTACTGCAACGTTAATTCCAGAGTACACTTTTTTTCTGTTGTTTCTTGGGCCCGTAAAAATAAAATACATCGCTGGTTTTTATATCGTTGTTTCCTTCCTGGGATCAGTAGGAGATAACGCAGGTGGAAACGTAGCTCATCTGGGTGGAGCTTTGATGGGTTTTGTATATCTTAAACAATTGCAGGCCGGAGTTAACTGGGGAACCTGGATCACGGTGACAATTCAATGGTTTAAAAGCCTGTTTAAACCAAAACCTGCTGTGAAGGTAACTTATCGGAAGAACGAGGGTTATGTTTCGAAGCCTTCTAAATCTTCAAAAGTGTCGCAGGAGGAATTGGATGCAATTTTAGATAAGATCTCGGATGGAGGATATGAAAGTCTTTCCAAAGATGAAAAAGACAAATTGTTCAATGCCAGCAAGAAGTAAGGTGATGATTATTAATCTTTCGATTGCTTAATTTAACTTGAGTAAGTACCTGGCTAGTTAATTTTAGATTGACGATTTTAGATTAACTAACCCGGCATTACTACGGGCAAACAGCAAGGGTTTAGCTCCGGAGGAGCTCCCTGTTTATAGGCATATCACGCGTAACGACTTAGGCTCCGGAGGAGCCTCCTGGGAAACAGATCTACGCAATCTATTTTTACCTATTCCCGTGTAACCAGAGCAACCAGAAATCTTTTGGCATGTTTCTTTTTTTAGCCCAAACTATTCTTTCTATAAAATCTTTGAAACTCTATGCACCATCCTTTTTAGGAGGCTCCTAACGGAGCGCCAATACTACTTCCTCCTTCCGTCTATAAACAGAATGCTCCTCCGGAGCGCGATATAGTCACTGTCAATGTACAACCACTTTAAATCCGTAAGGCTCTACGTATTCGGTTTCTATCCATCTCTTACAGGACACATGCTCATCGTTTTACAAATGGTTTTGCTATATTACCTTTCGCGCAAATCGATACGTTGAATCCGTCAAAAGTAATTTTGAAAAAAGATCCCTACCTGGTTTCTGAAAGCACGATTAAAGAACCACCCACTACGCTGATTGGTAAGCTTAAATTTCTTGGTCCTGGATTTATTCTCTCAGCCTCGATTGTTGGTTCCGGTGAATTGATTGCGACCACGGTGCTCGGTGCAAAAGCTGGGTTCGCAGCGCTTTGGATTATTATCGTCAGTTGCCTGGTGAAAGTCGCGGTCCAATTGGAATTTGGTAAGCACACAATCCTCACTGGAGAAACGGTCATGCAAGCTTTCAACAAACTTCCGGGTCTACGTTTAGGAAAAGGAAGGTGGGCGGTATGGATTGTATTTTTTTTAGTAACCCTCAAAATCGTCCAGGTAGGTGGAATGTTGGGTGGGACAGTCATCATCCTGAATATGTTGTACTCAGGTTTTTCCATTTCCGCTTGGGCAATACTTATTGCCTTACTGACTTCTGCTCTGGTGTTCAACGGCAATTATAGTATTGTTGAAAAAGCATCATTAGTGATGATTGCTTTATTCACAATCCTAACAATGACATCGCTGTATTTTGTTCGTTACACGCCGTATACATTTTCTTTAACCGATGTATTCGAAGGGCTCAAATTTAATCTTTCGGCAGAAGTCGTTGGGGTTGCCATCGGTGCCTTTGGAATTACGGGCGTTGCAAGCGATGAAATAATAGCCTATAACTATTGGTGTCTTGAAAAAGGATACGCTGCATATACAGGTCCAAGAGAAGATTCGCCGGAATGGAAGAATCGCGCACAAGGTTGGATTAACACGATGCATTTAGATGCGCTGGTAGCCATGGTGATTTATACACTGGTTACTGTCGCATTTTATTTATTGGGCTCGTCCATATTATTTAATCGTGGCGAAATTCCTCAAGGAAATGAAGTTATAGAAACGCTCGCTCTTATTTATACGCAGTCATTAGGGCCTGACGTAAAAAATATTTATCTCATTGGAGCTTTTTTCGTGCTCTTCTCCAGTGTGTATGCAACGCTGGCTTTCTGGACCCGCTTATTTCCTGATATTTTTGGACAGATCGGATGGATCGATTTTTTTAATGTAGCGCAGCGAAAAAAGATGATTGCGATTCTTTCCTGGACTTTCCCATTTGCCTGGGCATCTATGTATCTTTTTATCGAATTACCTGTATTGATGGTTTTATCAGGCGGCGTTATTGGATCCTTTATGTTGATTCTTGTTGTCTATGCTGCTTACTATTTCAAGTATAAGCGACCACAAATAATTAAGTCGGGTCGATTTTATGATATAACATTTTGGATAAGTATCATATCAATTTTCGGGGTAGGTTTTTTCGGAGTAGTTAAAGTTTTTTTTTAAATTTTTTCATTCTAATAATGCATAACTGTGAGGTAATTTTTGTTTCCTATCGTTCACCAACATACCTCTACTAGAGAGCTAAGATTTCTTTTGACTCCCAATCCCTGGTCTATGATGACACAGACCAGGGTGGAGCCTCCGCATGAAACTTTAGTAACAGAAACTTGAAACTCGAAACTTTAAACTTGAAACTTTATCACTCCTTATCCCACCATATTCGCGTAGTCCACAGATCAGGACCCTGATCTGCAATAGCAGCATTGTAGTTCGCCGTGTTAATACTGGCTTCTGATTGAGGATAAGGTATACGACGTGGAATTGTACCTCCTGTCTCATTCCCCGGATAATTGGTTGGTGTAAGTTTGGGATAACCTGTGCGCCTCCAGTTGGCATAGATCTCCATGTTATTCATAAACTGGGATACCCAAAATTGCGTATGGATTTGCTCCATTTGTTTATCAAAAGTACCGGCTACATATGGATTGTCAGCCAGGTAAGCATCAACAGTTGCCTGAGAAATGCTAAATCCGCCGGGATACAAAGATCCCATTTCCATAGAAGCCTGTACAGCTTCCTCATAATATGTTTTTGGATTACCGGAATCCCATCCACGCAAAGCAGCTTCTGCCAAGTACAGGTTTACTTCATTATAGCTTAAGAAGATACTAGGCGTAGCATCATGCGCAACAGTGTGGAGATTAATCTCTGAATATTCAGCATACGAATTATCCGTCCAGTCAGGGATTATCGATTTTATAGAACTGGCATCATATCCATGAGGCAATCCCTTCTGTTTGCTTGGATCGGTGCTACTAGACAATTGGGTAGGGTCAGCATTCCCCTGCCATAAAGTAATGTAAAATGGTAATCTTGGATCGTTCGTATTTTTCAGATGTGATACAAATGTCTGACCCATTTTGCCATATCCTTTTCCTTCCTCGGAAGGCGGCACTCCTTCTCCTCCCTGGAGCTCCCGACCATCCCAGTAAAAATTTAGTTCACCTCCACTGGAGTGATTCAGTTTGGCAATGTCAACGTTGCTCTGCATGACTCCACCCGCTATCGCTTTCTTTACCCATTCTTCTGACAAAGCCAGGTTTACTTTTGTAAGCCGGAGTCCTAATCGCAACATCATGGAATAGGAAAAAGTCTTCCACTTGGAAACATCACCCCCATATAAATAATCAGCGGCTCCGTATGATTCTTTACTGCCATCTAAATTCTTCGCCGCTTCATCCAGTTCCTTAAGCATATCGGCATAAATATCTTGTTGCTTGTCAAATTTAGGTTTGTATGTGGCGTTGGTGAATCCTTGTCCAGCCTCAAAATAAGGAACATTACCATACATATCCGTGGCGCGATGCATAATGTATACTCGCCAAATCCTTGCAATGTTAAAGTGATTGATCAGTTCAGGTTTATCTTTCGTTAATGCAATGATCTGTGCATTCTCTTTCAACTCGGCATAATATACCGCGTTAAAAAGACCATCTGTGTAGCCCGCTTTTTTCAAGTATTTATCACCGGTCCATTGATAAGGATTCAGGGAAGCAAAGATTTGCATCATAGCTCCTGCTAATTTGTCATTTGGATAAAGCGTGTTATCGTCATTTACACCGGCTGTCCTGATGATATTGTAGGAAAACAAACTGCCGATAACGGGATCTATAAATGCATTTGGGTTTTTGTTCATCTCCTCAAAGCCATTATCGCACGCTGACAGAAGTAAAACTGCTATAACGCCTGCCCTCAGGGTCATGCTTGTACATTTCCGTTTTATATAATTCATGATGATTTCTATTTTAATGATATTCAATACTTCGTTTGCTAGAATCTTACCAAGAGGTTAAAACCATAACTGCGTGTAGTGGGTATCCCAAAATTCTCCAACCCCTGAGCATTCCCATTGCTGTAATTGGATTCCGGATCTATGTTTGGCACATCGCTGTACAACAGCAGCAGATTACGCGCTACAAAAGATAAGCTAAGGAATTGGAAAGGAGTTTTAGACAGCACAGTTTGAGGTACGGAATAACCAAAGGTGAGTTGACGCAGCTTAATAAAGCTGGCATCATATACAAATTGATCTGTAATGGAGTAAGCAATTCCCTGGTAATACTCTTGCACCGGCACCACTGCAGAATATTCAGCACCATTTTGATCCACCCCCGTGACGGAAACACCGCTTTGTCTAACATTATTTTCAACGGTTCGTTTAGCCAGTCCAAAGTACGCTCCATAGGCGTTGGCAGAAGAATATAGTTTTGAACCGAACTTGCCATCGATCAGAAAACTTAGCGAGAAATTCTTATAATTAAAATTATTATTCAAGCCCATGGTTAACGGTGGCACGCCGCGTCCGAGTGGAGTAATTTCACTTTGGATAGGTATACCGTTGGCGTTATTGTATACGATGTTTCCGTTTGCATCCCGCTTCATCGTATTTCCTGCGATCATCCCGAAAGGCTGTCCCTCGTAATGATAGATGGCAGCGTTTTCTGTTCTGGGAATTGCTCCAGGTATAGCCAGGCTGGTAAGACCATCAGCAATTTTGATTATTTTGTTTTGATTATAGGCCATATTGAAACTAACGTCCCAGGTAAGCCCGTTGTCTAGTATTACAGGTCTGCCAGTTAACAACAACTCAATACCCTGATTGCGCATTTCACCCACATTTAGCAACACACTTTCATAACTGGACGATGTAGACACTGACGCGTTTACAATATCGTCTGTGGTGGTTCGCCTATACAACGTTAAATCTACACCCAAGCGATCATTAAATAGGCGCGTTTCAATACCGACTTCTGCCGTGGTCGAAGTATAAGGCTTTAATTCGTTAGGGATCGTATTGCCCGTTATAGCCATTAACGGTTGGCCTAGGTGACTTACAGATTGAGCCGTATATGTAAGATTTAAACCGTAAGGATCCGGAGCACCTCCGCCTACTTGTGCAAGTGAGGCGCGGACTTTTCCGAGCGATAACCAGGCAGGCTTTTCAGACCAGGCATCCGAGAATACAAAACTTAGCCCGGCTGAAGGATAGAACTTGCTGTTATTTTTAATAGACAATGTTGAGAACCAATCCTTACGACCCGTCAGGCTCAAGTACAGATAATTATTAAAACCAACATCAACAGAGGCGAATAACGAGTTAATTGCTGACTCGCGAAATTCAGGTGTTTCGAATGCTTGATTACTGCCGTTACTTATAAAGTATTTGAACGGCACAATTAGCTGGCCGCTGTTCAGGCCTCCCGATTTTGCCTGATTATACATCTTGTTACCACCCGCGAGCGCATTTACAGAAAATCGTCCGAACGTTTTATCAAAGCCTACGAGAACTTCCGCGTTGGTTTCATATGAGGTGTTTTGATTTGTGCTGTAATCACCTTTAGGGTTATGAAGCTGCCCTGTCGGATTTATAGTAAAGCCTTCAATATTAAAGTAATCAATGCCTAATCGTCCACGTGCATAAAGAAAATCGGTGATATTGTAGCGAGTGCTGAAAGAGGAAATAAACCTCCGACGCTCATCTTCATTTTTCACCTTATTCACAGCGAAATATGGATTGACAACGAACACATAATCATTCCAGGATGTTTCAGATCCATCTGCATCATAACCTGGAGCTAGCGTACGAACATCAAGGCTGGTGGCCATAACTCCGACAGACGCGTTGGGGTTACTTGTGAAATCAGCGATGTTTGTGCGGTTCTTATTTAGTTCGATGCTATACTGAACATTTCCCTGAAACACCACTTTTTTTGCCAGTGTAGAATTGATATTCAGGTTAAATGTTTTGCGATTAAGTTTTGAATTAGGTACGATACCTTTATTATCCATATTGGCAACGGAGAAACGAAAATTAGCCGTTTCATTTCCGCCACTTAGCGCCAAGGTGTTTGAAAATGTACTACCGATATCATAAAAATTCTTAATGTTATTCTTTTGAGCGGTATAGGGCCGCGATACTCCATCATGCTGAATAACCATAGCGCCATCTAATTTTGCACCCCATGACATTCTACCATTCGCAATAGCATCTGCTTGTGAAGTAGGCTTAAGCCCTCGGCTGCCAGCTCCATATTCATACTGCCAATCCGTTGCCTTAAGCGGGCTTTCCAGGGTATAGGTAGAATTAAATTCTACTCCAATTCCTTTCTGAGCTTTACCTGATTTAGTAGTAATTATGATAACACCGTTAGCTGCCCGTGAGCCGTATAGCGCTGCTGCGGTACCACCTTTTAATACCGAAATAGAAGCAATGTCATCTGGGTTAATACTATTCAAGCCGTCACCTTTGTCGATTCCGCCATAGGTACTCACCGAGCTAAAAGTTGTGTTATTAATGGGTATCCCATTTACTACATACAGAGGTTGGTTATTTCCACCAAGGGATCCATTGCCGCGTATAATTACCCGGCTTGATCCTCCTGGACCGGTAGCTGTGCTGGTAGCATTAACACCGGCAATTCTACCTGATAATGCGCTGCCTAAATTATTCTCGCGTGCTTTTGTAAGATTCTCTCCCGCTACTTCGGTAACAGCATAAGGCAAGGCGGCTTTTTCTCTTGTTAACCCAAGAGCTGTTACAACTACTTCGCTTAATGATTGAATGTCTTCATTCATTGATACATCAATTGTACTACGGTTATTCACCTGTACTTCCTGTGTTGCATATCCAATAAATGAAAAGACCAATGTAACATCTCCGTTTGCAGTCTCTATTTTATAGAGACCCCCGGAATCTGTTGTTGTTCCCATCGTTGTTTCTTTCACCATAACATTAACCCCAGGAAGTGGATTGCCATAAGCATCTGAGACTTTTCCTGATATCGTGAAAGCCGCATGAGGAGCCGTTTCCGAGACGATTCCCTGTGGCGCATCTATGAGTTGATTATGGGGGATTAATACGATCTGCTTCCCGATTACGCGGTAGGAGTAATCAGATCCTAGCAGCATTGAAAGTACGTCTGCTAGCTTTTCTTCTTGTAAATTAAGGGTAACTCTTTTTTCGTTTTTTATTACTTGCGGGCTGTAGGCAAATTTAACTTTTGCTTGTTTGCCGATCATTAAAAGCACATTTTGGAACTCCACGTCTTCAACGTCAATCGTAACTTTCCGATCCAGCACCTCTTGTCCGTAGCCATCAACAGCATATGCCATAGCCATGGAAAAAGATGAGATCAATAGTTGAATCAATGTTACTTTCATAAGAAACAATAATCCATGTTGAATGGGTTTAGGTTTATTCATAAATTGAAATGTTTTTGATTTTAAAAGGCAAGAACCGATGCGCTCATGATTCAATCATGGGCGCGGGAAGGCTGATGGTTCTCGTAAAACCATTGGCCTTATTTTTTTTGTAGTCACTCAATCCATAGGCGATAGGGTTAAGGTTAAACATTTCATTTACAACCTTCGGCTTCAATAAGAATAGAAGATTCAGATCTCGTATATCGAGCGCCAAGAGCGTTACAAATAATTTCAATCTGTTCGTAGAGTCCCTCCTCGGTTATATCAGCAGACATAAGCGTGCAACCCGATAATACATCCGCGTCATACTGAATGTCGATACCGTATCTTTTTTCGAGAGCTTGGAAAATCTCAATAACCGGAGCATTGGTATAGCTGGTTTTCACAGATGGTTGCTGCACGATAACTTGAGGATCATCAACCAGTTTCTTAACCGTCAGGTTTACTTTTCGATTATAAATGACTTGTTGATTAGGCGTTAGTATTATCTCCTGCTGTGTTTCATCTTTATTATCGGAGGGTTGGGTATAAACGGAGACTTTTCCCGTTTTCACGGTGACTACAATTTCCTTTTCCTGCTTGTAAGCTTTGACCAGAAAGCTCGTTCCCAGAACTTTTGTTGTTACCTCATTTGCATAAACTAAAAACGGTCTGCTCGCGTCCTTTGTCACTTCAAAGAAGGCTTCCCCTGAGAGATAAACCTCTCGTCTATCCTGGAGCATTTCTGAAAAACTCACCTCTCCGCCAGGCTGGAGCGATATAATACTACCGTCCTTCAATTCAATCCTTTTTAGCGTGTTACCCGAATTAACAAATCGCATTGGGGCTGAATCGGCGACTCCTCCAATCTTCTTCTCTTCGAATGGAGAATACCTGATCAGCAAAAAAGTACTAACCACGAGAATCAAGAGACCTGCCGCTATGCGACCCAACTTCCAGTAGTTGTATTTATAGTCAGCATCATCATCAAGCTTCGACCACAGCCTTTTCCTTACTGCCAATTGAGTTCTTACATCCAGTTCTCCACTGTCTTTTTCTAGGGCATCAAACCATTGTTCTACTAATTGCTTCTCTTTTCCCGTGCACTCATCCTTTAAATACCGTTGTAAAATTTCGTCAATTTCCTGAGATGACATCTTTCGTATTCTTTGGCCCAATACTAAGACGCGCACCACAAAAATTTCCGCAATGATTTTTTTTGGAATTCTCTAAAAAATAAATTTGCCGGGGTTACGCAAGTCGGCAGGAGCACAATTTCTTGCGTCAGCTTTGCGGATTATCTTTGCGTGAAATATTTATAAACAGACTCTGATATAATTATAAGGAGAAAGGGAATATAGTCTTTCAAATGCAGGCGAAGCTCTCGTATGGATTTAGTGAGATGATGTTCAATGGTTCTTCGGGGCATTTTGAGGATCTCGGAGATTTCAGGAATAGAAAGTCCCTGAAGACGATTAAGTCGAAAAACCTGCTGAGATTTTTCCGGCAGCTGAAGGAGTGCATTTTCAATAGCGCTGCTCAATTCTTCAAACTCAACCGACTCATCTGTAACCATTGAGTAGCCCGGAAAGAACTTAAGGTAATGATTACGGTATTTCTCATGAACGAGCCTCGAACGGATTTTGCTGATAACTCCTTTTCGAACCGATGAGAAAAGATAAGACGACAAGTTGGAGATGACTGAAGTGTTACGGTTTTTCCAAAGTGCAGCAAAAATATCCTGAACGATTTCCTCCGCTTCTTCGCGTGATTTGATCCTGGAGTTAGCAACCTTAAATAACCGATACCAATATCGGATAAAAATATCTTCAAAAGCCTCCCTATTGCCATTAAGCAAACGATTCAGAAGTTCTTCATCGCTATGATAGATAGAATTCACATTAAGAAACTTTCATAACAAGTTTAACTTAAATTAACATCAATTTCAACGTAATCATTTACTCTATTCTAAAAAAATATAATCCGGATGACATGGTGTAGCTACTTTGAAGGAGAACAACCGTTGTACCTCGACGCAAGAGCCCTTTAATTTGAGGTTTGAGGTTCGGGGTCTACTTAACTGAATCATAGATCTGACCCTTGATGGGTTAAGAGTTCAATGTGGTTGAACTCTTAATATCGAACACTGAATATCGAATGATGAAGGATGGTCACAACATTCAGTTCCAGATTCAAATTTTTCAGGTTCTCCGTGGCAGAACATCTCAGATTGAATAGGCACACCTTTGGTTCGAGCGCAATTCATCATTCTATATTCGATGTTCCTTGTTCGATGTTCTTTTGAACACCGAATATCGAACACCGAACAAGGAATGATGAAGGAACGGTCTCAACATTCAGTTCCAGATTCAAATTTTTCAGGTTCTCCGTGGCAGAACATCTCAG
>CAZAHL010000034.1:29735-34144 GCA_964484845.1 uncultured Chryseolinea sp.
CCTTTGGTTCGAGCGCAATTCATCATTCTATATTCGATGTTCCTTGTTCGATGTTGTCTTGTTGAACACTGAATATCGAACATCGAGTGCGGAGTTCACTTACTAAATAGGGCCCGGGCATTCTAAAAATGCACCCATTCATACTTGTACTTCGGAAAATTAAGATCAACTTTAGTCAGGGAATTTTTTACTCCGTCACCAATCATGTCCTTAAATAATAGATTTTGTGTCAACTAAATTGATATTCCTTCTATTGTTTTACAACCTGCCCGTTTACATCTGGGCGCAAAACCTATCCTCGGGTTCTTCATTAAATCAGCCAATTGAAATTGGTAACTTATATTATAAGAATTACTCTTCTAAAGATTACACTGGTTCATTTCAAAATTGGGGAGGCGTTCAAGATAAACACGGTGTCATGGTTTTTGCAAATGGGGATGGTGTGATTACCTATGACGGCAAAATCTGGTCATTAGCGGAAACGCCTACCCAAAGCATCATCCGTTCGATCGCTATTAATGAAGAAGGGAAAATATTCGCCGGCGCGTTGGATGACTTCGGTTTTCTCGACCGATCAAAAAATGGAAAGTATATTTATGTCTCATTACTTGATCAGCTCGAACCTGGCTTGCGCAAAATGGGCAATGTTTGGTTCACATACGTGCATAACAATCTGATTTACTTTGAAGCCGACACTGGGCTATTTTGTTGGGATGGCCAACGTTTTAAATTTTCACCTTGGCCTAATAACAATACATTCCATAAATCCTTTTTCTGGAATAATAAACTCTACGTGCATGAGGAAGGGACAGGGCTTATGTTATTGAAAGATGATAAATTTTCGATGGCGTCTGAAGGAAATTTTTTTAAGACCAGGCGCATTTATAGTGCGCTGCCCCTGGGCCCTAAAAAGCTATTAGTGGCCACACGCTACGATGGACTTTTCCTTTATGATGGAGACAATGTTCAACGCATGCGTACACAAGCCGACTCGTATTTTGCGGAAAACCAAATATACACTGGTCTGATGTTACCCGATAGTTCTTTTGTAATCGGTACAAGGATCGGAGGCGCCGTGATACTTTCTCAGGAGGGAACTATTCGTTACATGATCAACAAAAAAAATGGACTTCCAACAAATATCGTTTTCGGATTAACACTCGATCGTGCTGATAACTTATGGATTTCGTCGGACAATGGAATCAGCAAATTTGAAATTAATAATCGTTTAAGCCTTTACGATGGAAGAAATGGGCTTGATGGTACTCCAAATGACATTGAGCGATACGATGGCAGATTATATGTAACCACAAGTTCTGGTCTTTACGTTTTACGTCCTGCTTCCTTCCCGAACCTGCCAGCACACTTTGAAAAAGTCTCTCAGATCAAAGTAAAATGTTGGAATTTATTAAAAATTGATAATCGAATGCTTGTTACCTCAGACCAAGGGCTTTTTGAACTTGTTGGAGAAGAGGTCAGAACTGTTACGGAGAATCCTTCCAATAATTTGCATCGATGCAAAGGAGACAGCACTAGAGTCCTCGTTAAATTGAATAGTGAACTGCAATCTTTAAAACTGGTCAATGGTCGTTGGCGCGAAGAGGGTTTCATTAAAGAGGTCAAATTAACTAACATAAGTTTCAATGAGACACATCCTGGTAAAATATGGTTGGCCACTTACTCACAGGGTGCCGCCCTCCTTTCTTTTCCGGAAGAAAACGGATCTGTTATCTATGAAAATCCAACTATAAGATATTTTGGTCCTTCCGAGGGATTGCCTGATGGATTTTTAAAAATGAATACGATTGGAAACGAAGAAATATTCAGGCTTGGAACTGCCAGTAAAATCTTCCGATTTGACTATTCGGCCAACCGATTCAAAGAAGATTCTGCATTTGCTATAAAATTTGGGTTGCAAGACAAAGGTATTTTTCCTGTTTCAAATGAAGACACAGAAGGAGGCTTCCTCCTTAAAAGTAGACGGAAAGGAAATAGCAAACGGCAATTAATCTTATTAAGTCGCAAAGGAGCTGACTATGTGCATAAACGATTCGATGCCTCGCGAATTTTTGAAGGCGTTCATATAACTTCTTTACTAGAAAAAAATGCGGTATGGCAAGGTGGAAATGATGGAATTTCGCGGTATGGAATTCGTGAACCTGTAAAAGCAGCCGAACCTTTTAACACTTTTTTGAATAGAATTATTTTACTGGGGGATTCCGTTTTTTCTCAAAGTATCGGCGGGGCTGAACAAAATCTTTCTTTTCCATACGCATCAAGCTCCTTTCGATTTGAATTTACGTCCACGAACCTGGTTGCGGAAGAGACCAACGAATTTCAGTACAAGCTTGAAGGCTATGATGATGCATGGTCTGAATGGACGACTGAAAATGTAAAAGAATATTCGCGACTGTGGGAAGGCGATTATACCTTTTTAGTGAGGTCGCGAAATTACGCCGAGCAAATCGGTACTACAGATGCATTTGCCTTTGTTGTAATGCCTCCGTGGCATAGAAGCATATATGCATACGTAGCTTATTTTTTGGCCGCCCTATTTTTCGTGGTAGGATTAATTCGCTGGAGATCGTATAAGCTGGAACAAGAGAAAAAAGCATTGCAAAAAGAGATTGAACATCAAACGCAGGAGATCAGACAACAAAATGTTCAACTGGAAGAACAGTCTGAAGAACTGAAAGTAAATGCAGAACAACTCAAAGATCTCGACAAAATGAAATCGAATTTCTTTGTCAATATTTCTCACGAGTTCCGAACGCCGTTATCGCTCATATTAAGTCCGCTTGAAAAATTTATTCAGGAAAAAGAAGCCGGCCAGATTCGGTTAACGGAAATTGAGCGCATGCATCGCAACGCAAAGCGACTTCAACAACTCATCAATCAGCTGCTCGATCTTGCCAAGTTGGAATCCGGAGGCATGAAACTAAATGTCCAGGAGGCTGATTTTATTTATTTTCTACGCGTACTATCTGCCTCTTTCGAATCCTTAGCGGAAAGCCGTAATATTCAGTTTGAGGTTGACATCCCTTCCGCTACGTACGAAGCTTATTTTGATAAGGATAAAATTGAAACAGTACTCTATAATCTACTTTCAAATGCTTTTAAGTTTACTCCCGATGGCGGCCGAATTGATTTTCACATAACGCTTCCAACAGAAACCGATGATTGTATTATCATTTCTGTGTCAGATACCGGGCAAGGCATACCCGCCTCCGAGGTAGATAAAATATTTGATCGGTTTTATCAGGTGGATAGCTCCAGCTCACGCGGATTTGAAGGCAGCGGGATTGGATTATCACTTGTCAAGGAGCTGGTACAATTAATGAATGGCAATATTCAGGTCAAAAGTGATGTTGGAACAGGCACGACTTTTACCGTGACCCTGACTTTGGCAAAAGTTTTTGGACAGGCAAAACCTTCTCTGAGTTTGAATGGCGAAGCTACCCATGCTGAAAACTTTATAAACGCCGAGAATGCTGAGCAAGAAGTAAAGCCGGTTTTAACGGAAAATACAGTTGCTCCTTCTGATGCCCTCGTCTTGCTTGTCGAGGACAATGCCGACTTGCGGGCCTACTTAAAAGAAAATCTGGAAGGTGACTACCAAATCGCAGTTGCTGAAAATGGACAGATCGGCTTGGAAAAAGCCATCGAGCTTACACCTGACCTGATCCTAAGTGATATGATGATGCCCGTAATGGACGGGTTCACCCTTTGTACAAAAATCAGGATTGACGAACGAACCAGCCACATTCCTTTTATACTACTCACGGCAAGAACTACCATCGAAAGCAAACTGGAAGGCCTGGAGTTAGGCGCTGATGAATATATGACCAAGCCTTTTAATATAAAGGAGATAAAGGTTCGGATGAAAAACCTTTTGGAGCAGCGTAAAAACCTTCGGAAGAGTTTCAGCCGGGAACTTACAATTCAACCAAAAAATATTGCAGTAACCTCGGTGGATGAGCGGTTTTTAAATCATGCTCTGGAAATCATGGAAGCTCACCTGGCGGATGAGCAATTTTCAGTAGAAAGGTTTGCCGAAGAAATCGGAATGAGCCGAAAAAACCTTCTCCGCAAAATCAAGGCTTTGACCGACCAATCGGTAAATGAGTTTATCCGGAACTTCCGCCTTAAACACGCTGCCCAACTTATAGCAGGGAAATCTGCAACCATTAGCGAAATTGCCTACCAGGTAGGTTTCAACAACCTGTCTTATTTCTCAAAATGTTTTAAAGAACTCTTTGGTACCCTTCCCAACGAATACGCGGATAAGGTTTCAGGTTCGAAGTCTGAGGTTTAAGGTTGTGTTTCTGACAAGGTTGCAGTTTTTAACAAGGTTGCAGCTTCTAAACCTTGAACCTGAAACATCGAACCTCCAACCAGAACCTTGTTTC
>CAZAHL010000035.1:0-33906 GCA_964484845.1 uncultured Chryseolinea sp.
GCTGGGACGCATTTGTAAATGAGGGTAAGATTTTCTGGGGCCTAAATAAATAGCGGCTACCAGACCACTCACTCCAGCTGAAATATGTACGACGGTTCCTCCGGCGAAATCAATGGCTCCCTTAGGTCCTAGGTTAAATAGAAAACCGTCGGACGCCCAAACCCAATGACATAATGGATTGTAGACGAGAATCCCCCACAATGCGATAAAAAAACAATAGCCTTTATAAGAAACACGCTCAGCAAATGCGCCAGCAATTAACGCCGGCGTAATGATGGCGAATTTTGCCTGAAACATGGCGAAGACATACTCTGGAATTCCCGCGGGAGTTATCACTTCATCAATTCCTTTAAGGAGAAAGTAATCCGAACTCCAGCCAAACCATCCTCCTAGCACATTAGGTCCGAAAGCCATGCTGTATCCACATATCACCCAAAGGATCGTCATGATCCCCATTGCCGTAAAACTGTGCATCATGGTGCCCAGAACATTCTTGGTTCGTACAAGTCCTCCATAAAACATGGCAAGCCCAGGTATCATCAAAAGAACCAATGCGGTTGAGGTAAGCATCCAGGCTGTTGCGCCCGAATCTATCACAGGAGTATCTGCTGCAAAGAGATCAGAAATTGGAATGATGGAAATAAGGCATAGAAGAAAGGCGAAGCGTAGAACTGTTTTCATTGATGGCGTTTTTCCGTTATCTGTAATTTGTGATTGATTCAAAATTGGTAATTCGATTTATCAGTATGCACTTCCAATCGTCATTCCCTTGTACCTGGTTTCGACGAATTAAGTGCGAAATTAATAGAGGTTAGCTATTTAACAAGAAGGTGTGAAATTTAATCTAAACAGAACAGATGGGAGGCAATATTACGAGGCGGGGTCGGACGTAATCCTAGAATGGAACAAACGTCGAAATCTTTAAGACTCCAGGGTTTATTTTTGACGTTATCTCAAAATGGTCACAGCCCCTTTATAGGTCTTATTTACAAAGGACACTTGGAGGTCAATGGTGTAATAATACGTGTCCATCGGCAAAACTTCACCATTGAAGGTGCCGTCCCACTCCTTTTCAAGACCAACCGATTCGTAAACTAACAAACCTCTTTTGTTATATACCCGAATGACCGTCTTATCAAACTGATCGCTGTTTGTGATGGGCCGAACTGCCCAGGTGCTGTTGATTGGATCGCCATTAGGAGTAAACGCAGTTGGGATATCGAGGTCAACGGAAGTTTTTAATTCGATCGGTCGCTCATGTGTTTTGCTAAGAGCGGGGCCATCGCTTAGTTCAACATAGACTTTTTTAGGCTCTGTCGATATCTCAGATTGCTCACCGTTTTCATCTAACGTTAGCCTATAGTTATATTTTATGGATCGAATGGCTTGTTCATATTCTTCCGGTGTTGCGTAGCCAATGAGAGATAAGATCCCTCTTGAAGCATCGTACACACCCCTTATGTGCGACTTATCATTGTTTTCAAATAGTAGCTCATCGTTTAGCGGATTATATGCTGAATCTAAAATTCCAATTTCGGCAATATTCAGGTACTCACTGTCGATATCCTGGCAATCAAATAACTCCGTAATGGAAATCGGGCCACTACCAGGTTCGTAGTCAATAGAGCCTGTTTCCATAACCAGTATTTCAGGCGCGTCATTTATAGGTACTACATAGACCTGAGCCATAAACTTAACACTTAGGTTACCTGCAATGCCCACCTGAACACCAACTTCCAGCAACCCATTTATAGTTAGGGAATTGATATTTAAAGCAGGAGTTATTGTCAGGCCTTGAACTGTATAATTGGGCCCCTCTGATATGACCAAAGAATAAGACCCTGCATTTGAACCCGTAACCGTAAAATCGCTGATCTTTAAGGTCAAAGGTTCATCTTCATTGGTTACTAGAGGTTCCCCCTGTCCACTGATAGCAGGTTTTTCACTCTTGGGGACAACGAGAATATGTACGACGAAAGGCTGACTGTCGTTTTTCCCATCATTGACGATTACAATTACGTCTATCGGACCCTTATAGTTTAGCAGGGGAGTGATGATGTTTTTCCCGGGGCCTGATAGTGTGTAGTTCTTGCCCTCTGAAACTACGAGTTTGAAATCATGGGGTTTATTATCAGGATCGCTAATGTTTAAGTTAAAGATAGTCAAAGGGTGCGAAGTATTTTCCTCAATCTCGATCGGATTGGGATCTCGCTGGCTGTTAATTGTCGGAGGTAAGTTGACATCGCTTACGTCGACAACGATCACGGCTATCGCGCTCTCCAGGAAACCATCGTTCACGCTAACATTTACGGAAAGCTTCCCGTCAAAATCGTCCTTAGGTTTGATACTGCCAGTCGAAGTGAAATCATAGTCTTTGCCGGGATGAAGGGTAACCTTAAAGTTTTCATCTTCATCCGGGTCGGATATAATCAAATGTTCCCGCAGCAATGCAAGTGGCGTTTCTTCAGGCGTGCTTAAGGGAAACTGACCAGTAATTAAAGGGGGATCATTCACAGGTGCTATGGTTAGAAGAAATGCCATCTGTTTATTGGCGGTTGCATCGCTCACGGTCAGGGTAATTGTAACGCTACCGAACTGATTTGCTGCGGGCGTAATGGTTACGGTTCGATTTGCACCTGCACCGCCGAAGACAATATTCGCATCCGGAACGAACGTTTTGTTACTCGAGCTACCTGCGACGGTAAGCGACGCAGCCGGTGTTTCAGCGTCACCAATAGTAAACGGCAAGGCCGGGGTGGCGGTATCTTCCTTTATGGTCTGTGGACTTATTGTCGTTACAGTAGGGGCATCGTTAACGGATGTTACCGTAAGTGTAAAGGAAGTAGAAGCGGTCAGGGAGCCGTCCTTTACATCAATCGTGATAGTTGCGCTGCCGCTCTGCCCTGAGGCAGGTGTAACGGTTACAGTACGCGCAGAACCAGTACCTGCGAATACGATTCCACTATTCGGAACTAATGCGGCATTGGACGAGCTGCCAGAGACGGTCAAGGCGGTCACATCCGTATCAATATCAGCTACTGTAAAAGGTAGCGCTGCAGTTGCAACGCTTTCACTGGTGGCTTGATTGGCGATGGTGCTTATGGTAGGAGCGTCATTAGCCGGAACTACCACGACCGGAAAAGAAATTTCTTTGCTCGAGGTGCCATCACTCACTGTTAGCGTAATCGTGGTGGTACCGTTTTGATTAGGAGCCGGAGTGATCGTAACAGCACGGCTGATATCGTTACCTGCGAAATTAATGTTGGCGTCAGGAACGAGGGTTTTATTGCTGGAACTGCCGGTTACGGTAAGATTGGATATCGGAGTGTCGGCGTCGCCAATTGTAAATGGAATACCGGCCGTCGGTTCGTCTTCAGTGATCTTCTGCTCGCCAATGGAAGTAATGGTTGGTGGGTCGTTAAAAGAGCTTACTGTGAGTTGAAAAAAAGTAGGTGTTGCACCCACTCCATCGCTTACCGTCAGCGTAATCCGAGCCACACCATTTTGTCCTGCAACGGGAGTAACTATTACCGTCCGCGCGGCACCTGTTCCTCCGATCAGAATGTTCGCATTCGGAACGAGAGAGAGATTGTTTGACACTCCTGTTACAGAAAGTAAAGTCGCGTCTGTTTCGACATCATTCACGGCAAAAGCAATTGCGGGAGTAGCTGTACTTTCCGCAGTCGTCTGAGGGCCGATCGCGCTGATGGTTGGGTTATCATTTACAGGTGTAACTGTGAGTAAAAAAGTAGTCACTTGAGTTAAAGATCCATCACTCACTTCCAACGTAATGGTAGTTGTACCCGTTTGATTTGCTGCTGGAGTAATGGTAACGGAACGGTTGGCTCCGTTCCCTGTAAGTACAAGATTAACGTCGGGAACTAGCGTTTTATCGCTCGAACTACCGGTTACCGTGAGGGATCCGGCTGGTGTATCGCTGTCCGCAATGGTAAATGAGATTGGAGCGCTCGCCTGGCCTTCGTTAGTTGATTTCGGTGTGATAGCGGAGATGGTAGGCGCTTCGTTTACCACCGCTACTGAAAGCTGAAAAACAGAGGTCGCCGTTTTTTCGCCATCGCTCACAGTTAAGGTGATGGTTGCCGCGCCGCTCTGATTGGCTGCAGGTGTGATGATCACATTTCGATTGGCTCCGCTTCCTCCAAACGAAAAGCCTCCATTAGGAACTAGAGCGACATTGCTGGAGGTGGCTGATACGGTAAGTGCTCCTACCGCAGTTTCTGCATCTGAGATTGTGAAAGCTATGGGGTTTGTAGCCGTATTTTCAGACGTTGATTGAGCGCCAATCGCCGAAATGGTTGGCGCATCGTTAAATGCGGTTACCGTTAATTTCAGTGTGAAAATACCACTGTTAGCTTCACCGTCATTTACGATGATTGGAACATTGAGGATTCCATTAAAATTAACAGGGGGTGTCACAGTATTTCCTGACAATGAATAATCTGCAGGCTGAGGTTGTACCAGTAATGTAAATTTCGTCGGACTGGTATCCACATCTTCGACAGTAATATGGGTGAGTTCAATCGTAATTGGTGTTGCCTCAGGTGTGCTTATGGCAATTTGGCCTGTCACTTTGGGAATATCATTTACCGGGACCACGGTGACAGGCGCTAGAAATTCATTACTATTTGCGGTCCCATCATTGACAACGACACGCACGATAAGGTTTCCATTGAAATTAAGATTCGGTGTAATTACGTTTCCAGTATGAGCATATCCGGTGCCGTCCAGAACTACGAGTGTAAAGCTGTCGCCAACATCCGAATCGGTGATTGTAAAATTCCCCACTACAAGTGGCAATGCAGTATCTTCGTCTGTGGATAAAGCTGAAACAAGTCCGGTGATTGTAGGCGCTGCGTTGACGGCAGTCACTTCAACGATAAGCTGAGAAACCGGACTATTCCTATTCCCATCACTCACTTGTACGTTGACTGTAAGATTGCCACTATAATTGGCAGCTGGCGTAATGGTGTTCCCAGTTCTTGAATAGTTAACGCCATTTTGAACGGTCAGGATAAAATCTCCCGGATCATTATCAGGATCTTCGATAGTCATGTCTTCGAGCTGAATCAAAAGCGCCGTGGCCTCCAACGTTGAAAGATCAACCTGGTCGGTAATTGCGGGAGCGTCATTTACAGCACCCACTGTAACCGTTATTTGTCCGGGAAGAGAAGTAAGGGGTATCAAAAAATTATTTTGAACGGTATAAGTGATTGAGGCAGTACCGAAATAATTTAAAGTAGGCGTGTACGTCAACAATCCGCTCGAATTAACACTCCAATTCCCTTCCGTGTTGATAAGTGTTTTCTGCGTTCCAGACGCAGCGGGGTTCAGGTCGACCGTAGCTGGATCTATTGGAGACAGGATCCCCGTGTCGTTGTCTGTAATATTGAAAGAGGTTTCGGTATCTTCGTAAATCGACTTACTGTCCGCAACAGCAATCGGTATTTGCCCAAAAACCTCAGAGGATGATAAAAGGCAAAGAAAAAGAAAAAGTAGACAACTAAAGCGTACCATGAACTCTAAAAGTAATAAATATCTTAATTGCAGAATCAGATTTACTTGGAACAATTTAAATTATCGTTTGTTCAACTGTCCCAACATCTAAATAACCCCTGATTATCCCTGTGAACCTTCCGATTATAAGTAGATCTTACGATCGAATTTACTTGTTGATACTTTATGCGTCAAGATTCTTTGATTTTAAGAGGCAATTCAATCACTATTTACACGGATGGCAGTTGTCATACTCAATTAAGGTCGGGGGGTTGGGCTGCTATACTTTTTATTGATGAAAAAAAAATTGTTCTGGAAGGCAAGGATGATAATACCACCCACCATCGAATGGAGTTAACAGCGGTAATCAAGTCATTGGAGTATTTAGCGCTGAAGACCTTACTACACGAAGCCATTAATTTATATTCTGACAGTCAATATGTTGTGGATTTGGTAAAAAGAAAAGACCGCCTGGAATCCTCGTTTTTTTTAACAAAAAAATCAAACCCTATTCGCAATCTGGAACTTGTGAAAGAATTGATTGTCTTTATGAAATACCCAAATATCAATTTCATAAAAATCAAATCTCACCAGAAGCTTTCCAGTACCGAATCGATATTAAATCGTGAGGTTGATCTTTTATCCAGAAAGAATATGAGAAGCCAGTGACGATGCAAACCACATTAAACAGTAAGTCGTTTACTGTACCTTGGATGATCTCTGGATCTTCGTATTTAGCTTTTTATTATTAATGTTGGTTCGTTCGGCTCACTGTTCAAGAATGTACAGTACCAGGAGAGAAATCCCCTTCAGCGACCTTCATTCGAAGCTTTTTTGCGTGGCATGAGTATCGCTGGAAAATAAAAGCAATATTAAAATCTATTCTCCGTTTTAGCATTCATGCAAAAAATCACGATGTTTTTCTGGCACTGCTCGGGTGCAGATCTGGAAATTTTAAAAAAATGTCCTACTGAATCCAGCAAGTATGTCGGCATTGGTGCCACTATTTTTTTCACCGGTTTGTTCGCGGCGCTCTCAGGAGCTTATGCCTTGTATACTGTGTTTGATTCCGTATTTACTTCGATCGTTTTTGGCTTGGTTTGGGGGTTGATGATCTTCAACCTCGATCGGTACATTGTTTCCAGCATGCGTAAGGAGGGAAAATTTGCGCGCGAACTGGCACTGGCCACACCCAGAATCTTGTTGGCTATCCTCATATCTATCGTAATAGCTAAGCCTTTGGAATTGAAAGTTTTTGATAAAGAAATTCAGCCTGAACTAATTGTTATGGAACAAGAAGCTTATGCTCGCCAGGAGAAACAGCTTATGGTCCGGTTTATTCCCACATTAGATAGTCTCAAAGCCGAAGTGCAGGCTTTGAAGAATGAGATTGCCGGTAAAGCTGAAAACCGTGATCTTTTATTAAAGATCGCGCAGGAAGAAGCCGATGGAACGGGTGGAAGCCGGAGGAGAAATCTTGGTCCGATATACAAAATTAAAAAGGCCGATGCCGATGCGGCTGAAAAAGAATTAAACCAACTCTCAGCAGAGAATCAAAAACGAATTGAAGCCTTGGAAAGGAGTATCGCACAAACCGATTCTTCTATGACCTACCAGTTCAATAGTTTAGAGAAAAGCAAAATTAACGGCATCGCAGCACGAATGGAAGCCTTGAGTCGTATTACGCAACAGAGTGGTGCCGTTTCATGGGCTCATTATTTTATTATACTTTTATTCATAGCCATTGAAACTGCCCCCGTATTCGTGAAACTTATTTCTTCCAAAGGTCCCTATGATAATTTGTTGAAGATCGCAGAGCATGGCTTTATCGCGCAGGAAATTGAAGAAATGGCTAGTACAAACGCTGAAACCAAAGGACGTAGTAGTGCACTGCCTCAGCACGAAAATAAATTTGTTATCGACCGCTTAGACGCGGAGCTAAAGACATAACTGGAATCAAATTGTTAATGCAAAACGGTGCAGGGCCGACTGTAGGTTTTCTTTTTTTATACAAAATCGCAAGGGGAATTTTGTACCGAGAATTGGCGATTGAGAACAAATGGACGGCTTACTATCTCAGAATCATAACCGCCCCTTTATACGTCTTTTGAGCATATGAAAGGTTGAGATCGATCGTATAATAATAAGTATCCACGGGTAACGCTTCACCATTAAACGACCCATCCCACGCTTTGTCAAGGCCTTTGGATTCGTAAACAAGGACGCCTCGCTTGTTATATACTTTTATAATAGCTTTATCAAAGCGATGGGCATCACCTATTGATCTAATCTTCCAGGTTTTGTTAAATGGGTCGGCGTTAGGCGTAAAAGCATTGGGTATATCCAGTGAAACGGAACTCTCAATCTTAATGATGCGCTCGACGGTGTCACTTTCTAAGTGTCCATCGTTTATTTTAAAGTAAATGTATTTTGGCCCGGGAACTACTTCGCTTTGATTTCCATTTTCATCTTCCGTCAATTGATAATTGTACTGAATTGATCGAATGACCTTTTTGTATTCAGCAACTGTAGCATATCCAATAAGGGAAAGCACACCACGACCGGATTCATAAATACCTCGAATATCCGCCGTATCGACATTGTTAAAAATTAATACGTCATTGAGATGCCTGAACGTTGTATCTCTAAATCCGATTTCAGCAAAACTCAAGTATCCGTTTTCCAAATCATCAACATCGATGCAGTCAAATATTTCGGTGAGCAGAATCGGACCTGTTCCTGGTTCGTAAGGTAATGCTGTATCTTCTAGCTCCGTTATTTCGGGAGCATCGTTCATTGGAATGACATAAATCTTTAATGGATAGGGATTGCTCAGATTTTTCCCGTCGAATACCTTAACATTGACGCTGAGAAAACTATTAAAGTTTGGAGATGGCGTAATCGTTAGGTTATTAAAGGTATAATTAGGTCCATCAGATACGATTATCGTAAAGCCAGTAGGATAAGGGTTGTCTTCATCGATCACTGTAAGGTTATCAAATTTCAGGGTAATTGATTCATCTTCATTCACAAGTAAAGCCTGCTGCCCCGTTATGAGAGGTATGACGCTTATTGGTAACACTTCAACACTAAGATTAAACGGTGCACTATCTGCAATACCATCGTTTACGACAACTCTTACCGTCAGCGTCCCGGTAAAGTTCGTTGCTGGTGTAATTGTCGCTCCTGAAAATGTATAGTTTGTACCCGACAAGATTTTCACCGTTGCATTGCTTCCAGCCGGGCCATCAGGATCTTCAACTGTTAATGACGTTAGCATTATTTCGCTCGGGGTATTGGCAATGATTTTAACTGGACTTTGTCCCTTGATAACCGGCACATCGTTTACCGGTTGAACTAATATTTGCAACGTAAAGGGTTCGCTGAATTCTTCGCCGTCTGAAACCGTTGTGGTGACTTCGAGCTTGCCGAAAAAATTTGGATTGGGTTTCACTACCGATCCTGCAACGGTGTGATTCACGCCGTCGTACATTTTAAGACTAAATCCGTCTGGGTATGTGTCGTCAGGATCAGTCACTTTCAGATTGTTCAAACGCACCGTAAGGGTCTTATCCTCATTGGTACTTAACGCATCTTGCGCTGTTATTATCGGACGAACATTTACCTTTTTATTGACTTCGATGATGAGATTATATTTATTGCTTTCGTCAATACCATCGTTCACGGATATTGGTACGGTAAGCTTGCCTGTAAAACTGGGAGAAGGAGTTACTACACTACCACTGATCGAATAGTTGTTACTTTCATCATAAAGTTTTAATGTAAAGCCGGTGGGGTAATCAGCGTCGTCAGGATCGTTTACCGTTAAGTTTTCTAGTTTAATAGTGATCTTTGTTCCTGGATTTGTCTTCAGTTCTGCCTGGTCTGTAATAGTAGGTTTGATATTATTCCTAGCCTCAATGATGACGTCAAATTTGTCACTATCTTCATGCCCATCATTAACACTCACAGGAACTTTAAGCTTGCCGGCAAAACCTGGACTAGGAATTATTGTATTTCCATTAATGCTATAGTTGGCTCCGTCAAAAACGGTTAAGGTAAAGTCACCAGGGTATTTGTTGTCATCGTCTTTTACAGTCAAGTGGGAAAGCAACAGCGTAAAGTTTTCTCCTTCTTTTATGCTTATGGGCTGATGATCCGTAATAACGGGTTTCAAATTTGTTACATCGATCTTAAGGTTAAAAATATTACTATTTAACTGCCCATCATTGACCTGGACCTGAACCGTAAGTATGCCAACGAAATTATTTTCCGGTGTTAGGTTGAAATTGACCAACGTATAATGATCACCTGGAAATACTTTCAACGTATATCCCTTGGGATATTCAGGCGCAAAAATATCCGCATCCGTTACTCTTAGATCACCCAAAGCAATTGTGATGTGCGTATTTTTTTTCGTTATAAGCGGCGTAGGCTGTTGCCCAATAATTTGCGGAGCAAAGAGATTCAATTGCCCGTAGGCGGATTGCCCTAAAAAAACAATTAATGAGACAAATAGATATACTCGTAGCGAATTACTCATATGGGCTCGGTGCAAATTCGGTGCAAGATTCAGGAAACCCTGAATGTAATGTAAATCGTTAATATTAACTATTTTAAGAAGGTGACCCTTCTTATTGTGAATTTAGAATAATATTTATTGCAACCGTCTTTATGCCCAGGTTTGGTCCCTTTTCTTGAGTACAGTTGGCTAAGAATTCAATTAAAAAACTATTTTTTAAAGCTTCTAAGCTTTATTTCAGTGAGCTTGCGCTTGGTATCCATCGGAAAGTCGCCATTCATCATCCACTCATAGTAAGAAGGCTCTTCCTTAAAAACGGCAGTAACAAGCTTATTTTTATGTTTTCCGAAGTTAAAAACTTCTTCACCCTTGCTGTTTAAAGTCATCCGGCACGCTAAATCAACCATTCCCGAGGATGTAAGCTTGCTAAGGCTTTCCATGTCATTTTGAATGCGTCCGATCTTATTGTTCAGCCCATCCAAAACATCCTGGCCTTCATATTTAGCTACTTGGGATATTAGTACTTCCATGGTGGCTTCTGTATCCGCTTCTGCCGTATGGGAATTTTGAATCTCTTTATTTACGTAGAAACGATAAGCCGCCGATAGCGTACGCTTTTCCATGAGATGGAAAATTTTTTGTGCGTCGATGATTTTTTTTCTGGCATAATCAAATTCAACCCCAGCCCGTAAAAATTCTTCCACTAGCATAGGGATATCAAATTTCAATACATTGAATCCTGCCAGGTCAGCACCTTCAAAAAAACGCATATATTCTTTTGCTACTTCTTTAAAAGTAGGTTTGTCTCTGACATCTTCTTCTTTTAGTCCGTGGATAGCAGAGGATTCCGGAAGGATCGGTATGGTCGGGTTAAGTACATTGGTTTTTCTTATGGTTTCACCATTCGGCATCAATTTGATAACGGCAATCTCTATTATCCGATCATGCGTGATATTTGTACCTGTAGTTTCAAGATCGAAAATGCAAAGCGGATTGCGAAGGTTGAGTTTCATGAAACTAGGTGTGATGAAGTATTGAAATGCTAAGATTAAAGTTTGTGTGCCAGCGCTGGTATGTTAAGCCCTCCAAAATTTCCGGAGCTCATCATCAGAAGGTTTTTATTTTTCCAGGAATGCTGGACAAGAAAGTCGTTCAACTTTCCGGCATCATTAAAAACCTGCATTGCAGGAGCGGCAAAAGCTTTTCTAATTTCGGCGTCTGTTAGTGGATCGATTTTTTTTAATTTCATTTTCTCTGCATTGAGGTAGACCACTTGAACCTGCGCATTTTTCATACTGTCCTTATATTGAGGCAGGAAATTTTTGCTCATGCTACTCAACGTGTGCAGCTCCAGACACGCCACTAAATCGCGTGAAGGATAAATCTCTTTAACTGCTTTAACGGTGGCTTTCACCTTGGAAGGAGCATGGGCGAAATCTTTATAAAACGTGAACGAATCATTTTCCTTTATTTTTTGAAGACGACCGGCAGCACCTTCAAAACTTTGAATCGCTTTAAAAAATTCTTCATCTGTAATTCCGATCTTTTTCAAAATTTCTTTTGCGCCGCTAATATTCTGATAATTATGACTACCGAATATTTTTATTGGATATTGTTCCTTTCCATTTGTTAAAACGACTTTCGTATAATCGGATATATGCGGGTGACTTTTGTAGGGCACCGCCAATACATCTTGCCTTTCTTTTCTACCAATAATCAAGGCCATCGAATCTTGTTCGCAATAAATTAAAACTCCTCCCTTTGGGGTTTGATCAGCAAAAACATCAAATTGTTTTACATATTCCTCTTCCGTAGGGAAAACATTGGCGTGGTCCCAGGAGATACCGCTGATAAGCCCGAGATGGTGCTGATATCGCACAAATTTAGGTGTAGGGTCGAGAGCTGAGGAAAGATATTCATCACCTTCAATTACGATGATGGGCGCGTCCGATAGTTTTACTGTGTTTTCTACTCCATTTACTTTTGCTCCAATGACATAATCAAATTTATGAAGAAAAAAATTTAGAACATGAATGACGATGGCGGTTATGGTAGTCTTCCCGTGGCTTCCAGCGATTACAATGCGCTGTTTATTTTTAGAATGCTCGTAAATATACTCTGGGAAGGAAAGTATTGTCAGTCCAAGTTGCTGCGCCCTTAGTAATTCCGGATTGTCAATTTTGGCGTGCATTCCGAGAATAACGATATCAAAGCTTTGATCCAATTTTTCAGGGTGCCATCCTTCTTTATCAGGTAGTAACCCATGATTGATTAATGTAGTGCGTGAAGGGTCAGCTATTTCGTCGTCAGAGCCACTGATCTCATTGCCAGCTTCCTTTAAAGCCACAGCCAGGTTATGCATGACACTTCCACCGATGGCAATAAAATGAATTTTCTTTTTTTTGTGTTGCATCAAGGCGAAAAATTCCGGCTTTAAAGTAAAGGAAAATGTTTGGTGTTTGAAAGCCAATAAATTAATTGTACATCCAGGAATTTTTACATTATTACAATTTGAGATGGTATGAAATTTATTAACATGCTATTACGTTAATGTTTGTGAAATGTTTATAAGTTGTTGATATTAAAAATCTAATCGTGTTTCCCTTTTTATACGTTTGTCACCCTTTACATAAATAACAATCCAACAACCACTGTATGGAGCAAAGCAGATCGACGTCAATGAGGTTCGGCAACAAGATAAATAAGTTAGTTCCGAGAGATATTTCGGAGAGTCTTGGAAAGTTGCCACCTCAGGCCCTTGATCTGGAAGAAGCAGTGTTGGGCGCGCTCATGTTAGAAAAGAACGCGCTCAATGCTGTTGTCGAGTTCCTTAAGCCGGAACATTTTTATACGGAGGTTCACAAGGAGATCTACACTGCGATTGTAGACTTATTCAAGGCGTCGGATCCCGTTGATATGCGCACGGTAGTAAATCAACTTCGGAAAACTGCTAAGATTGAGTTGGTAGGAGGGGCGTATTACATAGCTGAGTTAACATCGAAGGTAAGTTCCGCTGCGAACATTGAATATCATGCACGTGTCATTATGGAAATGGCCATAAAACGTGAGCTGATCCAAGTCGCTTCTCAGATTCATCACGATGCTTACGAAGATACCTCCGATGTATTTGAGCTTTTAGACAAAACGGAGCAATCTATTTTCCAAATCTCCGACTCCAACCTGCGAAAGAATTACGACAACATGCGAAATCTTATGTCGCGTGCAATTCATGAACTTCAATTATTGAAAGAACATAAGGATGGATTGACGGGCGTTCCGAGTGGTTTTACCGCTCTTGATAGAATGACTTCAGGTTGGCAAAAATCTGATCTCGTCATTATTGCCGCACGTCCGGGAATGGGTAAAACAGCCTTTGTTGTTTCGGCTCTTCGCAACGCATCGGTTGATTTTAAGATCCCTGTGGCTATTTTTTCATTAGAAATGGCGTCCATTCAGTTAGTTAATAGAATGATATCTGCAGAAGCAGAATTGGAGGGCGAAAAAATAAAAAGAGGCCAGCTTGCCGATCATGAGTGGACGCAACTGGTTCATAAGACAAATAAACTAGCGACCGCTCCGATCTTTATCGATGATACTCCCGCTCTTTCGGTTCTGGAACTACGTGCAAAATGCAGGAGACTAAAAGCGGAGCACAATGTTCAACTCGTAGTTGTAGATTACTTGCAACTTATGCGTGGGGAACAAGGTGGAAACCGTGAACAAGAAATCGCATCGATATCAAGAGCTCTTAAGGGAATTGCAAAAGAATTAAATGTACCAGTCCTGGCGTTGTCACAATTAAGTCGCGGTGTTGAAACACGCGGAGGTGACAAACGTCCCCAACTTTCGGATTTGCGTGAATCGGGTTCCATTGAACAGGATGCTGACATTGTCATGTTCCTTTACAGACCAGAATATTACAAGATAACGGTGGATGAAGATGGAATGCCCACACAAGGTCTAGGCGAAGTTATTATAGCTAAGCATAGGAATGGTTCTGTCGGCACAGCGAAGTTGAAGTTTATTGGTAAGTACACTAAGTTCGCCGACTTTGATGCCCCAGTATCTTCGCATGATAATCCCTTTTCAGGAATGATTACCCGGGAAAGCAGGCTTAATACCTTTAATCAGGAGCCGCCTCCAGCACCCAATACCGGCGATGAAACTCCCTTCTAGAGTAATAAAACAGTAGGCTAACCGTTCTATAGTCAACTCAAATGAGTATGTTCCCTATTCCGGAATCTTCTTATTAGCTTTCATTTGCGTTAAATTCTTATATGACAAAAATTTTTTTGGCAAGTGTTCTTGCCATTGTTATCTCAGCTTGTTCCTCCGATGAGCCTTCAATTGATTGTGAAAAATCCGGGCCGGTCATGAACGCAGACGAGATCGTCCATGCCACAAGTTGCAGTACGAACGATGGAAGCATACATGTTTCCGTCAGTGGAGGATTAGAACCATATAAATTTGTTGTGAATGGTCTTTCAATCGAAACCAATGGATCAATCGAAAACTTAACGGCAGGCGTTTATTCAGTTTTAGTGACGGATGCAAATAATTGCACCTTTTCTCTTGATAATTTATCGGTTATTGTGAAAGATTTTTCTGTAACGAGCACGGTTCAACTCAGTACAGGATGTTCCACCGGAAATGGTGCCGTGACGATTGATGTTGCCGGTGACAATCCCCCTTATTCCTTTAAGCTGGGGAACATTGGTTTTACCACCAATAATTCTTTTTCCGGATTAAAATCTGGTAGTCATATTATTGCCATACAGGATAACAACAATTGTATTGTCGAGGTAAGTATTTCGATCCCGCAGGGCTTCACGGGAACTAGCTGGATAAACGATATCAAGCCGATAATGGATAAGGACTGCGCCATATCCGGATGTCATAACGGAACGTCGCGCGCAACCGATTTTCGGAATTATAATTCTGCCAAATCGTTTGCTGCATCCATTAAATCGAAGACGCAAGATCGAAGCATGCCCTTTGATGGAGCCTTGACACAAAATCAGATAAATCTGATTGCATGTTGGGTTGATGATGGCGCTTTGGAGAATTGATGATCTTATCCGTTAATAGTTAATCGGCTAATTGTAATTTCGTGGTGCGCTGAATTTCTGGATTACTTTAATCAATTAAGTAATAACTTATTCCTTACCCTCTTCCAATTCCTCCAGTGCTGCCTTTAACTCGCGCAACGTTTTTAAATCGTTTTGATGTTTTGCGATCTGGATCCCTTTTTGAAAAATATCCGTGGCATTCTCTTTTTGTCCAAGACGGTCATACAGTTTTGCAAGTTGGTAATAAGAGGGTAGGTAATTCTGGTGATCGTTGACCAGAAATATAAATGTTGCACGTGCTTTGTGTTCATCCTCCTTTGCACACTCCAAGGCAAGGGCGTAATAATTGAATGGATCACCGGGATCATCCACTATAAATTGTTCCAGTTGCTTAATTCTTTCGGACATGGTGACGCCCCTTTTTTTACAAAGAAAAAATTTAATTCCAAAGAAATAGAACCAAAAGTAAGAATTAGGCTTTATTCTTTGAAATCGAAATTTGTGCGGTATTTCTTAATCGGAAAGTGGTTTTTTGTATCTTGAGCCGTGTTTCCAAAAGCTGTTTTGAACTAATTGATACAGAGCGAGATGAAGATATTAGTATGCATTAGCCATGTTCCAGATACGACCTCAAAAATTAGTTTTACCAATAATTATACAAAGTTTGACACTACAGGTGTACAATTTATAATAGGTCCTTATGATGATTACGCATTGGCCCGGGCGATAGAACTTAAAGAAACTTCTGGTGCAACTGTCAGTGTAATCAATGTCGGTTTGGTTGAAACTGAACCTACTCTTCGTAAAGCGTTGGCAATTGGAGCTGATGATGCAGTTCGGGTAAATGCGGAACCTTCCGATTCCTTTTTTGTTGCTGAACAAATTGCAGCTCATGCCAAAGGCGTTGGCTACGATTTGATTTTAATGGGCCGCGAATCTATCGATTATAATAGCGGTGTGGTTCATGGCATCGTGGGCGAATTATTAGGCTGGCCGTCGGTTTCTCCTGTTATGAAGTTGGAAATTGATGGTAATAAAGCAAAGCTTGCGCGTGAAATAGAAGGAGGGAAGGAATACCTGGAGGTTAACCTACCCTTTGTCGCCGGTTGCCAGGAACCTATAGCGGAATGGAAGATTCCGAATATGCGTGGAATCATGTCGGCAAGAACTAAACCATTAAAAGTAGTGGATGCAGTTCCAGCTGATGGTGGCGTAAAACTTTCAAAATTTGAATTGCCTCCTCCAAAGGGGTCGGTAAAAATGATTGCAGCAGACAATGTAGCAGAACTTGTCAGGCTATTGAAAAATGAAGCTAAGGTTCTGTAAAAAGTAAATCTAAACGTATGCCTATATTAGTTTTTGTCGAAAGTGCAGAAGGAAAAATAAAAAAGACGTCCCTTGAAGCTGTGGCTTATGCTCAGGGTATGGGCGAGCCAGTCACTGCGATTGCATTGGGTGATGTTGATAAGACTGAATTGGAGTCACTTGGGAAATACGGTGCGCAGAAGGTACTTCACGCCTCTGATGAAAAATTAAATAAGGCTATACTTCAAGCTTATGCCGCAGTGCTTTCGAAGGCACTTCAGGACGAGCAGGCAGATGTATTGGTGTTAGCAAATTCTTCCCTTGGAACTCCGCTAGCGGCAAGGGTCGCCGTCAAGGTCGGCGCCAGTCTGGCATCTAATATTGTGTCGTTACCAGATACAAGCTCTGGCTTCATCGTTAAGCGCAGCATATATTCTGGAAAGGCGTTTGCATTAATTGAATTGAAAAATAAAAAGAAAGTATTGGCATTAAAAAAGAATGCAGCTGATATTAAGGAGGTAGGGAGCCCCGTGTCGGTAACTTCTTACGCGGTTACACTGTCTGATGCTGATTTTGCAGTCACTATTACGTCATCTGAGCTAGCGACCGGTGAGGTGCTTTTGCCTGAGGCCAACATTGTGGTATCGGGTGGAAGAGGTATGAAAGGTCCTGAACACTGGTCGTTGCTTGAGGAACTTGCCAAAACTCTCCACGCAGCAACAGGATGTAGCAAACCTGTATCGGATATGGGATGGAGACCACATCACGAGCACGTTGGTCAAACCGGTGTAAAAATTGCACCCCAACTTTATATTGCGGTTGGAATTTCTGGTGCCATTCAACATTTGGCGGGTGTAAATTCATCGAAGTATATTGTGGTGATTAATAAAGATGCTGATGCACCATTTTTTAAAGCTGCTGACTACGGCATCGTAGGAGATGCATTTGAAGTTTTACCGAAATTGACTGAAGCGATTAAACAATCAAATAAATAAATCCTAATTCTAATAAATCAGATAGCTTAACACAGATTTAAAATTGAGTGACGTGAAGAAAATAAAATTGGAAATATTGGGATTATCATCAAGCCAATCGCAGACTGGCTCCTTTGCTTTGGTGCTGGGAGAAACGGAGGGCAATAGGAGATTACCAATCATCATAGGAATGTTTGAGGCCCAAGCCATCGCAATCGAGATTGAAAAGATAATTCCCAATCGCCCGATGACGCATGATTTGTTCAAGGCCTTTGCTACGAACTTTCATTTCACAGTGGAAGAGATTGTAATTTCAGATTTAAAGGAGGGCGTTTTCTTTGCCAAGATCGTATGCTCGGATGGACTTAAAAAGTCCGAGGTCGACGCTCGACCTTCTGATGCAATTGCCATAGGCCTGCGGTTTGATTCACCCATCTATACATATGAAAATATTCTTGCTGAAGCAGGGATTGTATTAACGGATGAGGTAGAAGAAGATAAACCAGAACCCAAAGCAGAGGCAAAGGTCAGGGTTAAGAAAGACGCTTCACGCAAAGACGACTTCAAAAATTACTCGATCGATAAACTGAACGATCTGCTCAAAGATGCTATCGACAAAGAAGATTACGAACGCGCTGCAAAAATCCGCGACGAGCTAGGTAAAAGAAACTAGTAGTATAAAGCAAAAAGTTTAAAGCAGAAAGTTCAGAATTTTAACTTTCTGCTTTTTAATTTTAAATTGGATCTGAAAATACTTACCCATCCTTTGCTTTAACTTTTTAAAAACCTGGAATGACATACTTACGTGGATTTATCGGGATAGTCATTCTTGTTTTTATTGCTTACCTGTTGTCCAGCCACCGGAAAAAGATTGACTGGAAGCTCGTTGGTTCCGGCGTCATTCTGCAAATTGTGATTGCCATTTTAGTTTTGAAAGTTACATTCATTCGTAATGGTTTTGATGCGATTGGAGGGGGGGTTGTAAAATTTTTAGGTTTTGCAGCATACGGTGCTGAATTTCTGTTCGGAGATCTGGCAAGGAATAGTGATGTAGTGACTCATTCTCGGCACAATTTGGGTTTCTTGTTTGCCTTTCAAGCGCTGCCCGCTGTCATCTTTTTTTCCTCGGTTACCACAGGTTTGTATTATTTAGGGATTCTTCAAAAAGTTGTTTATTCATTTGCGTGGATCATGTCCAGGACCATGCGACTTTCAGGGGCTGAAAGTCTTTCAGCAGCGGGAAATATTTTTTTAGGGCAGACAGAGGCTCCGTTGTTAGTAAAACCTTTTATTAGCAGGATGACGCAGTCAGAATTGAATTGCTTGATGACGGGTGGTATGGCGACGATTGCGGGAAGTGTTATGGGCGCGTATATCACTTTCCTCGGGGGTGCCGATCCGGCACAGCTTGTCAAGTTTGCCACCTATTTGCTATGCGCATCGATTATGAATGCGCCAGCGGCTATTGTAATGTCTAAAATTTTTCAACCGGAAACAGAGCCCGAAAAAATTGATAAGTCATTGAAAGTAAATAAAGAATCTATTGGAGCGAACGTGATCGATGCGTTTGCCACAGGTGCTGCAGATGGACTAAAACTTGCTTTAAATATTGGCGCAATGTTGCTGGCTTTTATTGCCATCATCTATGCTATGAATTGGATCTTGGTGGATGGGTTTGGAAATTGGACTGGTCTCAACGCGTGGGTTGTTGAATCAACCGGTGGTGCATTCGATGGATTTTCATTGCAATATATCTTTGGCCAGATTTTCCGTGTGTTTGCTTTTGCCATGGGAGTAAGTTGGTCTGAATCTCTGCAGGTTGGAAGTTTGCTTGGTCAGAAAATGGTTATCAATGAATTTGTGGCGTATCTCAGTTTATCGGATATGAAAACTGCAGGTCTGTTAAGTGAAAAATCTATTATAATCTCAACCTACGCTCTTTGTGGTTTTGCCAATTTCAGTTCAATCGCGATACAAATCGGAGGAATAGGAGGTATGGCTCCCGATCGCCAAAGTGATTTGTCGCGCTTGGGAATTAAAGCATTATTAGGAGCTTCACTTGCCACCATGATGTCGGGCACTATCGCTGGTGCATTGTTCGGTTAATGATTTCGAACCTGTCCTGTTCAAACCTGATTTTTTAACCTTTTAACTTATCCTTTCATGACGCATCACGAGCAATTGGTTTTAAAACATTTGGCCCAATTCGTCTCTGATCACAAGAAGGATGTTGTAGAAAAAGTCTTAAATGCGCGTACCCGTCACATTACCGTAGTGCTGGAGGATATTTTTCAGTCTCAAAATGCCAGCGCTGTTATCCGGACTTGCGAGTGTATGGGAGTTCAGGATATTCATATCGTCGAGAATATCACAAAATACAGTATCAATCCCAGAGTATTAAAAGGATCTCATAAGTGGATTGATATTATTCATCATACTTCCAAGCCTCATAATAACAAGACACATGATAATACGGAAGAGGTCTTTCTGAAACTTAAAGAAGACGGTTATAAAATGTTGGTTACCGATCCCAGTGAGGATGGCATTTCGATTGAAGATATTGAAGTAGGAACGAAATTAGCGCTCGTTTTTGGTAATGAGTTGAGAGGAATTTCAAAAGAAGCTTTACAGCTCTGCGACCAAAAAGTAAAGATTCCCATGTATGGATTTACGGAAAGCTTAAATATATCGGTAAGTGCGGCGATTTGCCTCAATACAATTCTTACACGGCTTCATTCAACAGGAACGTTTATTGGATTATCTCAACAAGATAAAGAATTGTTGAGATTAAAGTGGTACCGGAAAATAGTTCGGAAGTCTGATCTTATCGAACGAGAGTTTCTGCGGGCAATTGAGTAGATTTGTTTGTCTACAATGTCTATAGTGATGCGAAGGTTGAAGAGAATAATTCTTACGCTTGTTGTTTTATTCATCTCACTTTTTGTCTTTACCAATTTATGGATCGTTCGAAGCACCAAGAACAAAATATATTCAGACGTAACTAAACTACCACACCACCGCATAGCGTTAGTTTTAGGCACGAGCCATAGAACATCCAGCGGCAGCCCGAATCCATTTTTTGAGAAAAGAATAGAAACGGCTGCAGAACTTTATAGAATTGGTAAAATCGATCATTTCATTCTCAGTGGAGATAACCGGTCAATGTACTATAATGAACCTATGGCTATGTTAAAAGCATTGCTAAAGAAAGGAGTGCCCGCTTCAGCCATTACATTGGACTACGCCGGACTTCGAACTTTAGATTCCATCGTGCGCTGCAAGCAAATATTTGGTCAGAATAAAATTATTATCATTACACAGCCCTTTCACAGTTATCGGGCGCTGTTTATTAGCAAGTATTATAACATGGATGCTATAGCAATGGTGGCAGAGGAACCCGATTTTGAATACTCCGTAAAGGTGAGGGTGCGAGAGTATCTCGCCCGGAGTAAAGCGGTGTTGGACTTATATGTGTTAAAGACCAACCCTAGGTTTCTTGGAAAAAAGGAGCAAATTAAAGTGCTTGAGGCACAATGAAACCTTCCAGGGGCTATGCTGGTTTAATATCTATTTGTAAACAAATTCGATTTGTGGTAAACTTTCAAAAACAGATTTTTTCTTATAAGTCTCCTTTATTCTTTGTCATCTTTTGTCTTATATCAACCTTCGGATTCTCACAGGAAACGATTGTAAAAGGAAAAATTACAGACGCCAATTCTGGCGATCCCATACCTTATGTAAATGTCATATTTCAAGGAACTTCAATTGGTGTTACATCAAACTTTGATGGCAACTATGAATTGAAAACGCAAACCCCTTCGGATACAATGGTGGTGTCGTATATTGGGTACAAGGTAAAGAAGAGAGTAATTACAAAGGGCATTACACAAACCATCAACCTTCAAATTGAAGAAGATATCACGAGCCTTCAGGAAGTCGTTTTCGTGGCTGGGGAAAATCCGGCTTTCGAAGTTTTACGAAAGGTTGTAAAAAACAAAAGCGAAAATGATAAGCGAAAACTTACAGCTTATGAATACGATACATACACTAAAATTGAGATTGATGTAGATAACCTTTCTGAAAAATTTCGCCAGAAAAAGATTGTAAAAAAAATTACACAAGTGTTGGATAGTATTGAGCGGATTGCCGGGGAAGATGGGAAACCGATATTGCCTCTTTTTATAACGGAAAGCGTTTCGAAAATTTATTACCGTGATAATCCTTCTTTAAAGTATGAAAATATTCTTCGATCAAAAGTCAACGGTGTCGGCGTTGAGGATGGTACCACAGTAACGCAGTTTGTTGGGTCTTCTTTTCAGGAGTATAATTTCTACCAAAACTGGCTTAATATTCTAAACAAAGATTTTGTGTCGCCCATTGCCGATGGTTGGCGTATCTACTATGAATATGATTTAATGGATAGCCTATACGTTGGATACGATTATTGCTATCGCCTGGATTTTTTCCCGAAAAGCCCGCAAGATCTGGCGTTCACGGGAAGTATGTGGATTACGCGTGATCAGTTTGCATTGAAGCAGATTGATGTCAGTGTTGGAAAGCGAGCGAACATAAATTTCATTGAAAAAATCAGAATTCAACAAGAGTTAGAGCCTACAGAAGGTGGTGCCTGGCTCCCGGTGAAGAACCGAGTTCTTATAGACATCAGCGAAGTAACTGGCACATCAGCAGGTATGTTAGCCAAATTTTATACGTCCAATAAGAATTTTGTTATAAATAAACCTCATTCACCCTCGTTCTATGAAACACCCATCGTGCTGGCTGAAGATGCGCGCATAAATGAGGCGGAAGATTCCTGGGACTCATTGCGACACGAACCGTTAACACAGACAGAGAAGAATGTGTATAAGATGATAGATACACTTCAGAATATTCCCGTGGTAAAAACCTATACGGACATTTTCAAAATTCTTGTCGGAGGATATCACAAGGTTGGAAAGATTGAGATCGGGCCTTATATATCACTTTTTGCTGTCAATAATATTGAAGGTTTAAGAATCCAGCCAGGATTTAAAACCAGTATAGAGTTTAGCAATAAGTGGGTTCTTGGAGGGCAATTAGGTTATGGTTTTAAAGATGAAAGAATTAAATACATGGCCTTTGTTCAAAATATTATGTCCCGACACCGATGGACAACATTGACGGTCCGGGCCCGTAGTGATATTAACCGAGTTGGGATTGACGATGAGAGTATAGGTGATAATTTCTTGCTTCTGGCGTCGCAGCGATTTGGTGTTTTTAGAAGGGGCTATTATTTCAACGAAGGTCGCCTCGACTTTAAACGTGAACTATTTAAGGGATTTACACAGCGTGTAGGCTTCCGTTACGCAACGTTTGAGCCAACATTTAACTTCGCATATTACGATCAGCCTGATGATATAGTTAACTCAGACTTGCGTGAGAATTTTGAAACTGCCGAATTGATTTTGGAATCTCGTTTTGCAAGAGATGAATTGTTTATTCAATCCGACAACGATCGCGTCAGTTTAGGCACTACAAAATGGCCTGTCCTCACGGTACGGTATACGAAAGGAATCAAAGGAATTGGGAACAGCGATTTTGATTATGACAAGTTAAGACTTAGTATTTACAAACGAATCAAATTCGGACCTTTAGGACACGGGTATATGAATGTGACGGGTGAAAAAGTCTTCACGACACTTCCTTATCCTTTAATGGCGTTACATCTTGGTAATCAGACGCCCGTTTTTACATCCGTTACTTATAATCTTATGAACTATGGGGAATTTATCAGCGACCGGTTTGCATCACTACAATACAACCATCATTTTGAGGGTTTTCTTCTAAACAGAATTCCCTTAATGCGAAAATTGAAATGGAGATTAGTTGGTACAGCCAATGTAATCTACGGAGGTCTCAGTCAGGCTAATAGGGATATTGTTTCACCTTTCACTCCGTCCGGAGAAGCTACGCTTCCCGTTGGATACTTCGATCCAAAGAGACCGTATGTGGAGTTGGGATACGGTGTCGAAAATATTTTCAAATTCTTCCGCGTTGACTTTGTTCACAGGCTTTCTTATTTGGAGAATCCGGATATTAGAAAGTTTGCCGTACTGTTTAGCTTCCAATTCACTTTATGACAACACGCAAAGTTTTGCAAACTGCACTTTTCAATAACAATCCAAAACATCTTCCTTATTCTTATCGACTTTTTGCATATTTGTGGCCGAATTAATTTTGTTGTTTAGTTCAAATCATGAATGTAAAAATTTCTCTTCCGGATGGAAGTGTGCGGGAATATCCCCGTGGCGTAAAGGGCTCTGAAATCGCGACCAGCATTAGTGAGGGTTTGGCTCGCGTTTCATTAGCGATCGAAGTCAATGGTGAAGTGAGCGACTTATCACGACCTATCACGGAAGATTCTTCCATAAAAATCCTAACATGGAATGATAAAGGTGGAAAGACAACTTTCTGGCATTCATCCGCTCATCTTTTAGCGGAAGCGCTTGAAGCTTTATATCCTGGTGTTAAATTGGGTATCGGTCCTGCCATCGAAAATGGTTTTTACTACGATATTGACCTTGGGGAACGAGAATTTGGTGATGATGACCTGCTGGCCGTCGAATCTAAAATGAAAGAGCTGGCAAAAAAAGACAGTGCCTATATCCGTAAGGAGGTAACCAAGTCAGAAGCCCTGGATTACTTTACAAAAAAAGACGATCCGTATAAAATTGAATTGATCTCTGGTTTAGAGGATGGAAAGATTACGTTTTATGAGCAAGGTAATTTCATAGATCTCTGCAAGGGTCCTCACATTCCTCATACCGGTTTCATAAAGGCTGTGAAACTCTTAAACGTAGCGGGAGCATACTGGCGGGGAAATGAAAAGAATAAAATGCTTACCCGCGTATACGGGATCACGTTTCCAAAGCAAAAAGAGTTAGAAGAATACCTTCATCTCCTGGAGGAAGCAAAAAAACGAGATCATCGAAAACTGGGTAAGGAGCTCGAATTATTTGCCTTTTCGGAAAAGGTAGGACTGGGTTTACCCCTTTGGTTGCCTAAAGGAACTATTCTTCGGGAACGTCTAGAACAGTTTTTACGTAAAGCACAGATTAAAGCGGGTTACGATCCTGTGGTCACACCTCATATTGGCAGCAAGGCCCTATACGTTACTTCAGGTCACTACGAAAAATATGGGAAGGATTCATTTCAGCCCATTCATACACCCGATGAATCGGAAGAATTTTTACTAAAACCGATGAATTGCCCGCATCATTGCGAGATATATAAAATAAAACCACGGTCTTATCGCGACCTTCCAATTCGCTTTGCTGAGTTTGGAACAGTCTATCGTTATGAACAAAGTGGTGAATTGCATGGATTAACAAGGGTGAGAGGTTTTACACAAGATGATGCTCATATATTTTGCAGACCAGACCAGGTAAAGGAAGAGTTCATCAAAGTAATTGATCTGGTCCTTCATGTCTTCACATCCCTTGGTTTTGAAAACTTCACTGCCCAGGTTTCTCTTCGGGATCCTGAAAATAAGCAGAAGTATATTGGGGAGGATCACCTATGGGAAAAGGCCGAAAAAGAAATACAGGAAGCAGCGGATGAACGTGGTTTGAGTACCGTCGCTGTTAAAGGTGAAGCTGCGTTTTACGGCCCCAAGCTCGACTTTATGGTAAAAGATGCCTTGGGCAGGAACTGGCAGCTCGGAACGATTCAGGTTGATTATCAGTTACCTCAGCGTTTCGCTTTAGAGTATGTTGGATCGGATAATCAGAAGCATACTCCCGTAATGATTCACAGAGCTCCTTTTGGATCGCTCGAACGTTTTGTAGCGGTATTAATCGAACATTGTGCGGGAAATTTTCCCTTATGGTTAGCACCGGATCAAATTGCAGTGTTGCCTATTTCGGAACGATTTAACGATTATGCGAAGCTTGTCTTTGAGCGACTTAAAGGCCAGGATATCAGAGGATTATTGGATGATCGAGATGAAAAAATAGGCCGGAAAATAAGAGATGCAGAGACCAAGAAAATTCCCTATATGCTAATTGTTGGCGAGCGGGAAGCAGCTGATGGGCTGGTAGCTCTTAGGAAACATGGACAGGGAGATCAGGGAAGTTTACCCCTCGAAGAATTCGTAAATCGATTTAAGAATGAGTGTGCAGCGCCAAATTGATTTTGAAAAAATGAAATTATAACGATATTTGCACCCTGTTTTCAAAAACTTGAATAATTAAACTTAAATAAATAATAGTATCGCAATCTTTAATAACAATAGGCCGAGTTTTGGCAAACCAGTAAGGAGAGGGCCTCAACGTCCTGAAGAGCCTTATCGCATCAATGAGAGGATTACTGCACAGAAAGTTAGAGTTGTAGGTGAAGACATCAAAGTAGATGTTTATCCTATACAGCAAGCCATCAAGTTAGCTCAGGATCAAGGGTTAGATCTTGTCGAGATCTCTCCAAATGCAGATCCTCCAGTTTGCAAGATTGTTGATTATTCTAAGTTTAAATACGAACAGAAAAAGAAGCAAAAGGAAATTAAGTCCAAAGCTTTAAAGGTTGTACTTAAAGAGATACGATTTGGTCCGAATACCGATGAACATGACTTTAACTTTAAGTTAAAGCATGCTCAGAATTTCCTTAAAGAAGGAGCAAAGGTGAAGGCGACCGTATTTTTTGCAGGTCGATCGATAGTTTATAAGGAACGGGGTGAAATATTGCTTCTTAAATTTGCGCAAGGACTGGAGGATTTTGGAAAGGTCGAGCAATTGCCAAAGTTGGAAGGGAAGAGAATGGGCATGATCGTAATGCCAAAAGCTGTAAAAAAGTAGATTTAATAATTATATAATGCCTAAGTTAAAAACAAAATCGGGAGCCAAAAAGCGCTTTAAAGTGACTGGCACCGGTAAAATTATGCGCAAGCATGCTTTCAAAAATCATATCCTGACCAAAAAGGAAACTAAGCAAAAGAGGAGACTCGGCAATAAAGGCTTAGTGCACAAGGCAGACATGAATAATGTTAAAGCAATGCTTGTATTGTAAATTTCAATTGTTCCACCGATTGCTGGCAGAAAGATTTCTTCGATTTACTTCTGAAGGAGCGCCATCAGTCAAAAATGTAAAAAAATGCCAAGATCAGTAAACAATGTAGCTTCAAGAGCAAAGCGAAAACGCATCTTGAAACTGGCCAAAGGGTTTTTCGGCCGCAAGAAGAATGTATGGACGGTGGCAAAAAACGCCGTTGAAAAAGGTTTAGTCTATGCCTATCGGGACAGAAAGCAAAAGAAAAGAGAATTCAGGGGTATTTGGATCGCCCGTATCAATGCTGGGGCCAGATTACACGGATTATCCTATTCAGAACTAATAGGTAAGTTAAAGAAGGCTGAAATAGATTTGAACAGAAAAGTGCTGGCCGATTTAGCAATGAACCATCCCGGAGCTTTTGAAGCGATAATTAATAAAATCAAATAGATCAACAGATCATCGAGGAAAAAAGGGGCTTTAAAGCCCCTTTTTTCCTTTTCAAGAAATTTTAATCTATCTTCGAAGTTATCATTTTTTAATCTAAGGGAAGGTATTTTTTAAACTCTTGAAGGTGCTGCGTATAACTTTCAGTCGCAATTTTCTAATAATTATTTGAAGGGTGATATGCTAAACAAGCCCTTGCATAATGAAGCCCCTAACGTTGCCTCTCATTTTTTTTCTGAGGACAGGAATATTGATGCTAATCCATTCCCTGGATTAAGACCTTTTTCGCTGGATGATACTCATCTTTTTTTCGGCAGGGAATATCAAATTGACGATATTCTCCTGAAAATATCCAAGAATCGATTTATCACGATCATGGGTTATTCCGGAAGTGGTAAGTCATCGTTGCTATTTTGTGGCCTGGTCCCCATTTTATACGGAGGCTTTGTAACGGAATCAGGCCCGTACTGGAATGTTATTACAACCCGTCCCGGTGCATCTCCTATCAGTAATTTGACAGAGTCCATTATCGATTTCATGATAAAAACGGATCGACTGGAATCGGATGGAATAGAGATGCAGCGCGCCATCATTAATTCGTTGCTTCGAAGCGGCTCCGACGGACTTATTAAAGTATCTCAAAATCTCCAGCTGCATAAAGCGGAAAATGCTTTTTTTCTCGTTGATCAATTCGAAGAAATTTTTGGCTATCGCAATTTTGAAGAAGGGAGCGAGGCATTAAACGATGCACAGCTTTATGTGAATCTTGTATTGACGGCTATTCAGCAAGATAAAGTCCCTACTTATGTCGCCCTTGCTATGCGGTCGGATTTTATCGGTGAGTGTTCAGTATTTGCAGGATTAACGGAACAAATTAACAATAGCAATTACTTAATTCCCCAAATGACACGGGAGCAAAAGAAAAGTGTCATTGAAGGACCTATAGCAGTAGCTGGAGGAAAAATTTCTCCACGTTTGGTAAAACGATTGTTAAATGATGTAGGAAATAATCAGGATCAACTGCCCATATTCCAGCATGCGCTGATGCGAACGTGGGATTATTGGGTTGAAAACCATGAGCCTGGAGAACTCATCGACATAAGGCACTACAATGCTATCGGGAAAATAAGCACAGCCCTGGCACAGCACGCGAATGAAGCCTACGATGAACTTTCTTCGCGTGACAAAGAAATTGCTGAAGTTCTCTTTAAAAATATTACGGAACGGAATCAGCTCAACCGTGCCATGCGTAGGCCATGCCGCTTGGGCTTAGTTGCCGAATTGGCCGAAGCAAGTGAAGAGGAAGTCATAAGTGTCATAGAACGTTTCAGAAGGCCTGGGCGATCGTTCCTGATGCCTGCTGCCAACATTGCGTTGCACGGCGATTCTATGATCGAGCTTTCCCATGAAAGCTTGATGCGTATATGGAGTAAGTTGGAGATGTGGGTTGAAGACGAGTTTGAGTCGGCGTCGATGTATAAAAGACTTTCCGAAGCTGCTGCCATGTATCAGATCGGTAAGACAGGCTTGTGGCGGCCGCCGGATTTACAACTTGCTTTAAACTGGCAAAAAAAACAAAAGCCTACCCGTGAATGGGGCCAACGATATGACGAGACTTTTGAACGAGCCATTGTATTTCTTGACACCAGTCGTATTACATACGATGCTGAATTAAAAAATCAGGAAATGATGCAGCGGCGCGTGTTAGGACGAACACGTGCAACGGCTGTTATTTTAGGGGTCGCGTTCATTGTAGCGATCATATTTTTCGTATTTGCCTATCTTCAAAAAATTCAGGCGGATCAGGAAAGACTTACGGCTGAAAAGAACCGGCAGGAGGCTCTGGCGCAAACTAAGATAGCGGAGGCTAATAAATTAGAAGCGGAGCAAAAAACTCGAGATGTTGAAATGGCGAGAAGAGAGTTATTGGCTACAAACGATGCGCTAAAAGCCGAAATTATCGAAAAAAACTTTCAGACAAACAGAGCGGAGTTAGCTCTCTTGAGAGCTAAAGAAGAAGAGGCAAAAGCAATTGCTGCCGGTAAAAAAGAAAGAGTCGCGAAAGAGCTTGCTGAATTAAAAACCGAAGAGGCGCAGCTTAACCTGAATGCGGCAACTCGTCTCTACATGTTGGCGGTTGCTCAGAATTTAGCGGCTAAATCCGTTCAGGAAGATGACGATAAAGACTTGAAAGGCCTGATGGCTATGCAAGGATTCTTATACAATCGCAGGTACGAAGGAAAGAAATATGAGCCCTATATTTACAATGGTTTGTATTCTGCCTTGAGAAAAATTAATGGTGCAACTTATAACGCCATGAAAATTCAGGGGCCCATGCGCGTACACCTAAGATCACTGGCCATATCAGGTAAGAACAATGGGTTTTACATTTCAGGAGCCGATGGAAGAATTTATAAGGGAGATTATAGCAAAATAACAAATTCGCAAACTGAATTTAGCAACCCTTACCCTTCGAAGACCATTGCTCTTAGCAAGGACGAAAACTTTCTCGTGAATGGCAGCGATTCGGCGTTTGTGCAGATCTATGATCTTAAATCGGGAGGTAGGCCTATCGTTGTAAAAGGATTTAGTGGCCCTACGAACGACATCGAATTTTTGCCTGACAATTCCGGCTTTATTGTCGCTAGCGGTGGCAGGAATTTATATTTGGTAAACCATACGACAGGAATTTCAACGCTCCTGACTACGTTGCAGCACGAGTTAAAATCAATTAGCATAAGCTCCGATGGAAAATGGCTGGCAGGTGCTGCATGGTCGGGACAAGTGGTACTCTATAACCTGGCAGACAAATCCACGTCCATTCTTGCTGATGAGTCGCCGAATCGCATCCTTTCCATCAGGTTCAGTCCTTCGGGACAATTTCTGGCCTATGGGGTGGATGACATTATAAACAAAAGGGGTCTTGTAAAATTGTATGATTTCAATACCAGACTAACGCGTCAGTTTAGCGGACACCGTGCTGGCGTTAATGATGTAGCCTTTAGTCCGGATGAAAAGTTACTTGCCAGTGCTGGAGCGGATAAACGACTTCAATTATATGTTTTAGACAACCCCGAAGACCTCCCTATAGTGATGGATAATAACAATGGATTCATATGGGATATAGAATTTGCAAAGGGCTCCGACTTTCTCATCGCTGCTTGCAGCGAGTCTGAAATCAGGATTTGGCCAACTGACCCCTCACTTCTAGCGGAACAGATCTGTCCGAAATTAACTCGGAATATGACGCAGGACGAATGGAAAAAATACGTTGGGGATGCGGTTGAAACGCCTTATGAAAATACGTGTGTTCGTCTGTTACTTAAGGACTACTGATGTGTAAGAAAGTTGGAGTGGTCTTTCTTCTTCTGTTTGCTGCTTTGAGTTATGTCAACGCGCAGGATGAATGCGAGTTGACACTTACCCGGGCAACCGAAGAATTCAACGCTGGCCACTTGTATGGGATTCCAGCTATACTTAGCGAATGTCTGAATAAAAATCAGAATGACGAATGGCGGCAGCGTGCTTATTTGTTGTTAACTGAAACGTATCTTTTGTTAGAAGATCCTTTGGGCGCAGAAAATAGCTTTCTTCAGGTCTTACATGCTAACCCAGAATATGTGACGGATGCGAATAGAGATCCCATCGACCTGGTTTATTTAAGTAAAAAATTTACAGCCACTCCGTTGTTAGCATTTCATGCTACGTTAGGTCCTAACGCTTCTCCCGTGCGCGTAATTCACGATGTAACGGTAGGCGGCGAATCTCAGACGAAACAATCGTATAAGGTGAGCAGCTTGGGGTGGCAATTTGGTGCTGGACTAGATTATAATTTCAATAGCCACATTACGCTTTCGGCAGGTTTGAATTATGTTTTTACCGCATTTAACCATCGTACCACAAACCTCTTTGGACCCAACAAAGACATTGTTGAACTTCTAGATCGACAAACGTGGGCAGTCCTACCGTTGACGGTTGGGTATGGAGATGATAAAGGAAAATTTAGACCTTACGTATGTGCTGGTTACTCATTGAATTTTCTTTTAAGGGACAAAGGTGTTTTAAATGTTTTCAACAGGGATACTAAACCCCCATCCGTCGGCCAGGATCCGGGATCCGAGGCATTGTCGTCCTCTGATAACGAAACGCCGAATCTTAATTTGGCCGATCATCGCATGAGACTTAACAGCTCTTTTCTTTTAGGCGGCGGGATCAAGTACAAATACAAGCTCAATTATTTCTTTGTTGATATTCGATATTCATTCGGTATTAAAAATATTGCAAACACAAAAAACCGATATAATAGTTATTCGGATGGGCTCCCTTATCCTTACGTGGATGACGATTTCAGATTGGATAATGTGGCAGTTTCGTTGGGTTATGTTCACCCATTCTATAAGCCTAGAAAGTTAAAAAAGGCCAGGACAAAGTCGGTACTGAGAGGATTTAAAAGAAATCGAAATGCGACTGATCAGCCTTAGCATAATTTTTTTTATAACGCTATTGTTGTCTTGCGATACCGCTAGAAACGTAGAGCCTGTCTTCGAAAATTATTTCACCAAATATTATGGAGAAGACGGTGAACAGCTAGGCGTTGACATCGTCTTAAATGCGGACGGCTCCATGATTTTACTTGGAAATTCCTTTTCACAAAGCGAGCCGGTCTCACCTTTAGTAATAAAAACAGATGCCTTAGGAAATATTATATGGCAACTTAACTTGAGACCGGAAATCCCTTCCTCGATAAATGAAACTGCTGTTGATATAGAGCCAATTAATGGAGGGCAATTCGTACTCGTTTCCAATGTTCAAAATATTGTAAACAACATTCGTGTATATATCATAAATCAGGATGGATCTCTAACGGACAGTGCCACTTTAGTAGACCCTTTGAAAGACCCGGAGAACCAGGTTGCTAGGTCGATTACTCAATCTTCCGACAATGGATTTCTGATTACCGGGTACAAAGCTCCAGATCCGAGCAGAAATCCCGACCCCATAGATCCCACCCTCGACCAGGCCGATATTCTGCTTCTGAAGGTTAACAATTCTCTTGATGATATTACACCTTTGGCACGGGGTGGAGGGGAGCTGAGAGGTTCCGGGGTTAAGGCTTATGAATTCAACCTGAATAATACTATCTACTATATGGTATTTGGCTATTCGGATGAACCTCGTAATGAAGATGCTCCCTTTCAGTCACGGTATCAACTGTTTTCACTTGATACCAATGGTAATCCTACCGGGTTATTTGGATTTTCGAAGAATGAAATTCAAGAAGAGCAGGTTGCCACCGCAACCTTGAAGATCCCGGCATCATCTGGTGACGGGTACCTTATGATTGGTTCCTCTACTCCAATAGGCGGAGGGACAAGTGATCTATACCTTACCCGATTCATTAAACCAGAAAAGACAGGCGAACTGCAGAATTCGCTAGATCGCAAGATTACTATATCAGGACGAATCGAAGGCATTTCAGCTGCGAATGCAGCACCAGATGGCTTTTTTATAGTCGCCCACGAAATCAGAGACAATAATAAAAGGGACATTTTTTTGCTTAAAACCGAACGAAATGGCTCAGTTATTTGGACGACGAGTTTTGGTTCGCTTGAGGGAGAAGATACCGTGGGAGGTGTAGCAGCGCTTCCCGATGGGCGAATCGCCGTCGTTGGAACCATTGAACTCGAAACCCAGAGAAAGATGGCGTTAATTGTTACCAATCCGAATGGCCAATTTTCTCACTGATGTAATACAAGGGGCCTTTACGGTTACTTTCCTGCCTTATTAAAAATTAAGTTTATTCCCGAAAAGTTACCTTCTCCCTGGATGCTTAAATTTTACAAGGTTGGGTTCTCCATTTTTTTAACACTGTTGGGTTGTTTACTCCTCAATTACCAATCTGTATACGCGCAATGCAGTTTTACGAATCTGAACGCCGCTTACTGTACCGATGAACCCTCTTTTAACCTCACCGGAAGCACCAATTATTTTGGACCAGGCGTAACCGGCACCTTGTTCGACCCATTGGTCGCTGGTGTCGGCTCGCATACTTTGTATGCCACAAGCGGGGTTGCCTCTTCTTATACAGTCAACAATTCCGGTACCTTCAACAGAATAGTATTGGCAGGAACCGTGGTAAACCCGGTGGACGATGGCGAAGTAATAGCCATTCCTATTCCTTTTACATTTAACTTCTTTGGTAATAATTATACGCAACTTAACATTGGCCGCAATGCTGTTGTCGGTTTCGGACCCTCTGCTGTAACAGTTATTAATAACCAGGGATTTCCAAACGCGGCCGATCCGAACAATCTAATTGCAGCTGCATGGGATGATTTGGAGGTAGGCGGTACGATTCAATACTTTACAACCGGTGTTGCCCCCTTTAGAAAATTTGTAATTGATTATGATGCTGTTCCCCGTGACATAGGACTTTATCCGATTACGACACAGATTCAATTAAATGAATCTACCAATATTATTGAGATCCATACCACAACGACTGCCTTTGCAGCGAATGGAAACTCGGCTACCCAAGGTATTGAAAACAGCGATGGAACCTCTTTTTACGTATACCCAGGTCGTAATGATCAAGGGTGGAATGCAACAAATGAATATGTCGCATTCATTCCTACCTGTTTAGAGTCAAAGACAATAGCGGTGAGTGCACCACCGAGTGCAATCCTTGCTGTCTCTCCGGCAACAACAACAATATGTTCAGGCAGTTCCGTTCCGGTTACTGTAACCTCAGCGCAGGCAGGTGTATTCTATCAGCTTCTTGACAATGCTACCGATGTTCCTTTAAGCGGATCTTTTATTGGAACAGGAGGTAATTTGACAATTAACAGCAATCCGATTGCGGCGAATGTTGCGATCAAGGTAAGAGCGCTCAATACGGTAACACTTTGCGATGCTGACTTATCAAATACAGTTGTTGTTACTGTCGATCAATCACCAACAGCTTCCAATGCAGGAGGAGATCAAAACTTCTGTGGTACCACCGTAACCCTGGGCGCCAACAATCCAGCGATCGGCACAGGAGTATGGAGCTTTGCAC
>CAZAHL010000036.1:0-33236 GCA_964484845.1 uncultured Chryseolinea sp.
AGGAATTGTTGCGTGCATTGATCGAACCCAGTTCCAGGTTAGCGCCAGGTTATGCAAATGTTAAACTCACTTTAAAAGACAACCAGGTTGTAACCGGAATTCTTATGGAGGAATCAGAAAGCGAACTGATCCTCAAAACAGCCGACGCTGAACCGTTGGAAATTTCGGTATCAAGAATCAGTAAACGAGAAAATATCCCGTCCGGTATGCCTCCTATGCGAACGCTTATGTCAAAGAGAGAGATCCGTGATATGGTAGAATTTTTGTCGAACTTAAAAAAATAAAAAAGTCTCCAGTCGATGGTCTTTGTAGACCATCGACCTTATGGAGCAAAGATTTTATTACTATGCCATTAGGCTACTGACATAATGCTGTCAATAAAATTTTTTCCTTAGTGTTATATTCAACATAATAAAAGACACCATGGAGACCAAGAAACTCATTGTAAAGAACACCATCAAAATAGATGCTTCCCCTGTTGTTGTCTGGGATGCGCTGACCAACCCTGAACAGACAAAAAAATATATGTTTGGATGTGAAACTGTTTCAGACTGGAAGATCGGAAGTCCGCTGTTGTGGAAAGGATCTTATCAAGGCAAGGAAATGGTTTTTGTAAAAGGGAACATTGTTGATATTAAACCCGGGAAATTTTTGGCTTACACCACCATCGATCCTAATTCTACCACCATTGAAGATATTCCGCAAAATTACGTTACTGTAACTTATACGTTAGCACCCGAAAATGGCAGCACACTTTTAACCGTTACACAAGGTGACTTCGCCACCGTTGCCGATGGTGAAAAAAGATATCAAGAAACTTTCAACAATGGCGACGGATGGAACCCGATACTAGTTGAGATTAAAAAGTTGGTTGAGACTACCAATGGTTAACGTTAATGTGAGCAAGGTAATTCGAACTCAAGCTAAAGTGAGTGTGATTTTTAAACTTCTTTTTTCGCGGCCTCTATTAATCCTTTGATATACCCCATGGCAAACAGGGTCCCTAATTCACTATAACCTGGATGTTCATTGCTATCGCCCGCTACGGTTGGGACGTGATCTTCACGCATCGGTCCACTGAAGCCAACTTCAAAGTAAGTTTTCATCGCTTGGTACATATCGGTTTTACCTTCGTCATGAAAAGTTTCTTCGAAGTTCCATTTATCACCACGCACGTCGCGAAAGTGTACGAAGAAAATTTTATTCCTTTTGCCAAAATAGTTAATGACAGCAGGAATATCTTCGCCCATGGTCGCAAAGGTTCCTTGGCAAAGTGTAAGACCGTTGTTAGGACTTGGATAAAGATCAATCAGTTTTTTAAAGGCATCAGCAGTTCTCATGATGCGGGCAATACCGCGAATCTTTGGAACCGGAGGGTCGTCGGGATGCAAAGCGAGTTTTATACCATTTTTTTCAGCTTCTGGTAGAACGGCTTTTAAAAAATACTCCATGTTCTTCCACATAGTCTCTTCTGAAAATTCACCATATTCTGTAACAGGTAAATCTTTGACCTTGTCATAACTAAATGCTGTTACCAACGCTCCGCCTCTTCCCACCTTTTCGAAATCCGTGCGCGCCCAGCTGATCACAGGCATCCAGTTATAGCAAATAATATCTAATCCGATCCTCTTCATGTTTCTCATGAGCGTGATAAAATTTTCTATCTCCTCATCCCGGCCCTCAATGCCCAGCTTCGCTTTGTCCAAGGGTGGCGTTCCTTCCAATACTTTCCATTGCAAACCCCTCTTTGCGAAGGCTTCCTTAACGGCAGCCAGTGCTTCATACTCCCAAGGTTTGGCCTCATGCAAACCTGCCATACCCGGATTTGACGGGGACACCGCTCCAAGGATTCCCATTTGTTTCGAAAGCTCGATTTTGCGCTCCTGTAAGCCGTAAAAATAGGCCAGGCACAATTCAATTTTTGTGTCTTTCGTATACTTGAAAGCATGAGCATTCGCATCGTTCAAGCCAAACGCAGAAAGTGCCGTTAACGAAACACTTTTGTTAATAAAAACCCTTCGAGAGCTTGTCATGTTGTTGCTTTAAGGACTTGTATAGACTCTACTACATTACAATTTTTTAAGAGTCATGTTTATTAAAATTTTTTACCTGGTGAAAATCATGGTTTATCGGAGACTGGGCGAGCTATAGTTCACCTTTCAGTCACGCCCTAGCGACCATGAAGTGACCGGATACGCACAAGGGATATTCACCTCCGTACAACAACGAAGGCGAATGCTGCACTTAGTCTTATCAAAAGGCTCTTTTTTAGTATGGCATCCGGATTGGATAATGATGCTCACCTCCTCACTCTAACAGGGACCATATGAAACCATTTATAGCCATTTTACTCTATTTCGTTCTTGCCAATTCATTTGCACAAACCCAAGACTTCGAATACTCTTTTAAAGAGAATTACGACGTTTCAGTCCCTGCTCAATTAGCGATTGTATGTTCAGATGGCAATCTGGATGTTATTCCTTCCAATGAAAATAAGATTCAGGTTTTTTATATTGTAAAAAAAGAGAACAAGCTTCTTAAAATCGACCGCAAAAAATTAGAGGAAGAATTTAGGGTAGATGTCATTCAAACCGGTAATAGTGTAAATATCAGTGTAAGGAACAAAAGAGAAAACCAGCCCTTTAATTTTGACCACACTACCAATGTTCATTTCAAGGTATATGTTCCTAAACAAACCTCATGCAATCTCCGCACATCAGATGGAAATATTTCACTGGAAGGATTGACATCGCATCAGTCCTTTAAAACAAGCGACGGTAATCTGGATATCATCAATGTTACTGGGAACGTTAACGGAAATACCTCGGATGGGAATATTACCGTAAAGGAAATTAAAGGTTTAGTAGACGTTGGAACCAGCGATGGAAATATTGAATTGGAAAGTATTGGCGGCGATGTACAAGCTTCAACGAGCGATGGAAATATCGATTTAAGAAAAGTGAAAGGGGATATTTCGGTAAAGACCTCCGATGGTTACATCGGCTTCAAAGAAATTTCAGGATCGTTCAGGGCGACAACTTCCGATGGCAATATTAAAGGCAGTGTTGTTGAATTGAAGGAACAACTAGCGCTTAGAACAAGTGGAGGGAATATCGACGTAACGATCCCAAATCAATTGGGCCTTGATCTAGACATCAAGGGAGAATCCATCGATGTTCCGTTCAAAAATTTCACCGGAAAATTTGATGACACATCTGTTCAGGGAAAGGCTAACGGTGGAGGTATACCCGTCACGTTATCTGCCTCGGATGGAAATGTAAAACTTACCTACTGACGAGTTACGAGTTTCGAGTTTCTAGTTACGAGTGTCAGACTCCACGGTCGAGAAGCGAAGCAAGAAATCAGAAATTTCAGGGAAGCACATCAAAAATTTGAGATGGCTACACCTGGCAGCCCATAACTCGAAACTTTAAACCCGAAACTATCAACTTCTTTCCCAATGTTTAACCACACACTCCTTCTCATCTATAGAAGCTTTAAACGCTCCAAAGGTACATTCTTTATAAACCTTGTTGGATTGTCTACAGGCCTATCCTGTACGTTGCTCATATATTTGTGGGCAAGTGACGAATTGCAGAAAGATAATTTTTTTCAAAAAGAAGATCAGCTTTTTCAGGTGATGGAGAATCGTGTTCAGGCACATGGAATCTGGACGGCGCAGTCCAGCTCGGTAGGAATGGCGGAATCCCTTGCGAAAGAAATGCCGGAGGTAGAGTATGCGGCTCATGCCTCTTGGGTAGAAGATGTTACGCTTACCGTTAATGAAGACGACGTACACGCAGGCGGACATTACGTAGGCAAAGACTATTTCAATATTTTCAGCTATGAACTTTTGCAAGGTGACAAGAACAATGTTTTAGCAGATAAGAATTCAATAGTGATTTCAGAAGGGCTGGCACTAAAGCTCTTTAACACGACAGAAAATGTGCTCGGAAAGACGATCATTCATCAGCATGATCATGAATACATAGTATCTGGTATAGTCAGCGTGCCGGCCAATTCCTCCCTGCAATTTGATTTTGCATTGTCGTTCGAACGACTTATGGAGATGAGGGGAATCAGGAATTTTAATTGGGGAAGTACAGGGCCCTTTACGTACATTCTTTTGAAACCAGACGTCAACGTCGATGCATTCAACAAAAAAATTGCTGATTACATTAAACTAAAAACAAACAATGAAGTCTCCCACCGGACACCTTTTATAAGATCTTATGCAAAAACTTACCTCCATGATAAATATGAAAATGGAATTCAGGCAGGAGGTAGAATAACATATGTGAAACTATTTTCAATCATCGCGATTTTTATACTGGCGATAGCCAGTATAAACTTCATGAATTTGTCTACAGCCAAAGCCTCCACGAGAATTAAAGAGGTGGGAATAAAAAAAGCGGTAGGCGCTCAAAGGAAGACACTTGTTGTACAGTACCTCGGTGAATCGTTGTTACTAACCTTTATCTCGTTGGGATTTGCCCTCGTGCTGGTTCAATTATGCCTTCCTCAATTCAATGAGATCACTGAAAAAAAATTAACTATGAATTTAGGACTCAATGTTATTTTATCCTTTATCGGCATCTCCTTATTCACCGGAATAATCGCTGGAAGTTATCCCGCTTTATATCTTTCGCATTTTAATCCAGCAGTTGTGTTGAAGGGAAAGATCTCAAGCGGAATGGGCGAAGTTTGGGCACGAAAAGGATTAGTTGTTTTTCAGTTTACGCTATCGGTTATATTTATAGTCTCGGTTTTAGTGATTTACAAACAGATTGAATTTTTGCAAAATAAAAATCTTGGTTATAACAGGGACAATGTCATTTCTATTAAAATGGAAGGAAAAGCGAGAGAGAATAAAGAGACCTTTCTTTCGGAAATAAGAAATATTCCTGGAATCATAAGTGCATCCTCCACGGGCAGTAATTTGACTGGCCACAACTCCGGGACGTCAGGAGTGGAGTGGGAAGGCAAAAATCTGGAGGACAAAACTGAATTCGAAAATGTTGCCGTCGATTATGATATGATGGAAACATGGGGCGTAGAGCTTGTAGCAGGTCGCGCTTTTTCCAGGGACTTTGCTTCGGATAGTGCAAAGATCATCTTTAATGAAACGGGCATAAAATTTATGGGGCTAACGGAGCCATTGGGTAAAACGATTAAGCTGTGGGGTGAAGAAAGGGAAATTATTGGCGTTGTAAAGGACTTTCATTTTGAGTCCCTTCATAAAAATGTAGGCCCTCTGTTTTTCAGGCTTGAGCCAAACAGCACGTACTTGTTTATGGCTAAAATACAAGCAGGTAAAGAAAAAGAAACGATTGAACGACTTCAAACTTTTTATCAAAAGTTTAATCCGGATTTTACCCTGGACTATAAATTCCTGGATGAGCAGTACCGAGCTCAATACGCAGGCGAAGAACGAATTTCAATATTGTCAAGGTATTTTGCCGGACTGGCAGTTCTTATTTCATGCCTTGGCTTGTTTGGACTGGCTTCTTTTTCCGCAGAGCGCAGACTGAAAGAAATTGGTATCCGAAAGGCGTTGGGCGCTAGCGTCAGCGGTATAATTTATCTTTTAACGGGCGACTTCACTAAAATTGTTTTCATTTCAATTGTTATCGCGTTGCCTCTAAGCTATCTCTTAACTAAAAACTGGTTAGAAAGCTTTGCCTTCAAGATCGACCTAGAAATATGGTATTTTTTGGGAGCGGGAATTATCGCACTTTTCATTGCGGGCTTAACAGTTAGTATGCAGGCTATTAAAGCGGCGAATGTCAACCCCTCTAAATGTTTGCGCGATGAGTAGAAGTCTGCGGTAACATCAAAAACGTTATACTCAACCGTATTAATTACTTTTCTTAAATTACGTGCTCACTTATCACTAGTACGATGACACGTAAACGTTTATACCTCCTGGCTGTTTCGTTTTTAATACTTTCGCTGAATTTTAAAACCATCGATCAGGAAACGGATTCCAAGAAATGGGTAAGCCTGTTCAATGGCAAAAACCTAGAAGGATGGGCCATAAAGATTTCCGGACACAAGCTCGGAGAAAACTTTGGAAATACCTTTCGCGTAACGGACGGGATACTCAGCATCCGGTATGATCAATACGATAGTTTTAGAAATAAATTCGGGGCGTTGTACTATGATAAAAAATTGTCGAATTACAGGCTGAAGGTTGAGTACCGATTTGTTGGTGAGACTACCCCAGGTGCACCATCATGGGGACATCGGGATAGTGGTGTTCAGTATCATTGCCAATCACCAGGGTCGGTAGCAGTGAATCAATCCTTTCCGGTTTGCCTGGAATACAATCTTCACGGAGGAAATGGTAAGGACGAAAGACCTGTCGGCCAAATTTGTACCACTGGGACTATTGTCGAAGTGAATGGAACAATACCTTCCTCAAATTGCACATCTCCTACAAAGAAAAAAACTTTTCATGGCGATCAGTGGGTAACTTTGGAAATTGACATTCGGGATAACATAATTAAGCACTTTGTGAATGGTGAAGAAATTATTGAATACAAAAATCCTAAATACAATCCAGCGCATGAGATTGGAAAAACACTTATAAAAGGAAATGATGATGGAGTAAAAAACGGATACATCTCGTTGCAATCCAACAGTCATCCGATTGACTTTCGAAAGATTGAGATTATGGAATACTAATGAATCCTAGTTAATTTAAATCATCATGCCTTTAAGACCAAATTAAAATCCAATGAAAGATCCCTTAGTTATTTCAACAGCACAGTTTGAAAACAAGAGTGGCGATAAGGACTACAATCTTTCCGTGATCAATTCACTGTCAGCAAAAGCAGCAGATCAAGGGGCTGATGTAATTGCGTTTCACGAATGCTCCGTAACAGGGTATACCTTTGCGAGGAACCTTTCCAAAAGTCAGATGCTCGATCTGGCAGAGATGATTCCCGATGGGCAGAGCACGAAAAAGTTGATTGAAATAGCAGACAATAATAATATCACTATTCTGGCCGGCCTTTTTGAAAAGGATAAATATGACAATTTATACAAAGCGTATATCTGCGTTGATAGAAATGGATTACAGGCGAAGTTTAGAAAATTACATCCCTTCATCAATCCACATTTAACACCGGGAGATCAGTATTGCGTGTTCGATCTCCACGGCTGGAAATGTGGTATCCTGATCTGCTACGATAATAATATTATTGAGAATGTGCGGGCTACCACTTTATTAGGAGCAAATATTATTTTCATGCCTCATGTCACGATGTGCACTCCTTCGACGCGACCGGGTGCCGGATTTGTCAACGCTGAACTCTGGAAAAACCGTAAAAGCGATCCTACATCTCTGCGTATTGAATTTGACGGAATGAAGGGTAGAGATTGGCTGATGAAGTGGCTTCCTGCCAGAGCGTATGATAACGCAATTTATACCGTCTTTTCAAATCCGGTTGGCATGGACGATGATCAACTGAAGAATGGGTGCTCGATGATATTGGATCCGTATGGAGATATTCTTGCTGAGTGCCGTACATTGGGAGATGATATAGTAACAGCGGAACTGACGTCGGAAAAACTTATCAAAGCAGGCGGATACCGTTACATCAAAGCAAGGAGACCTGAACTTTATAAAGATATTATTGGTCAGGACCATATTCCAGAACAAAAAGTGGTTTGGCTTAATGCCGAAAAATAAATCCTAGATAAAATATGAAACTAGATCTTATGTGCGCAACAGTTGTTTCAATCCTGAAAAGAATTGGTTATTGTAAAGCAAGCTTTTATTTGATTGCTATGTTCATGTCTGTGATAGTTGCCGGAAATAGTCAGCCTTTGAAAGTTGGCGTCGTGGGGTTAAGCCACGATCACGCGCATAGTATTATGCAACAATTCAAAAAGGGTGAAGTGATCATTGTTGGTATTGCCGAAAGTGATGATCAACTGATAGACCGGTACAAAAAGCGTTATCAACTATCAGAATCACTATTTTATAAAACGACTGACTTAATGCTCGCCAATACCAAACTGGATGTTGTGCTGGCGTATAATCCAATCGTTGATCACCTGGCGGTTGTTGAAGCCTGTGCTCCAAAAGGAATTTCAGTTATGGTAGAAAAACCACTAGCCGTTAACAATCAACAAGCTGATCGTATTGCAGCGCTAGCCAAACAACATAAAATTCACGTGCTCACAAATTATGAAACAACGTGGTATCCGAGTAATCAGCAGGTTAATTTAATGGTCAACCAACAGCAGGAAATCGGTGCTATCAGAAAAATGGTTGTGCACGATGGGCATCAAGGGCCAAAGGAAATTGGTTGCAGTGCTGAGTTTTTAAGTTGGTTAACGGATCCGGTTAAAAATGGGGGTGGTGCGTTGATTGACTTCGGATGCTATGGTGCCAACCTTATGACTTGGTTGATGGAAGGCAAATCTCCAATAGCAGTCACTGCAGTAACAAGACAGATTAAGCCTTCGATTTACCCTAACGTGGACGATGATGCTACGATCCTCTTAGAGTATGAACATGCTACTGGTATTATAGAGGCATCCTGGAATTGGCCCTTTGGTATTAAAGACCTCGAAGTTTTCGGAACCACTGGCTATCTACATGCCCAAAACGCAAACACGTTGCGCGAGCGGAAAAAAGATGCCTACGAGTCTGTGGAACTTAAAATGCCCATCTACACCAACAATCTTACATACCTGGCGGCCGTTCTTCGCGGTGAGATCAAACCCGCAAATGATTTATCATCTCTTGACAATAACCTGATTGTTGTTAAAATACTAGACGCTGCCCGTCAGTCGGCCCGTGAAGGCAAACGCGTTGTATTGAAATAACGAATGTTCTGCCTTTTGTTCCTGTGGGGTTTTAGAGGGATCCAGCTTCGCAAGAAGTAGAAATCCTCAGAAAAAACTTTGTGAATAAATTCGTGTGAAACGCTTTCTTAAAAAAGAACCCACGTAGGTTCTTACACGAATCGGGTAAAAAATAATCGCATAAAATGGCAAAATTCACACCTATGTTGCCTTCGTACTTTGAATCAATTCAAAGGAAATGGTACCATCGTTAAATCCGATTATTCATTATGAGCATGGCTCAGTATTTACTCATTCTTATACCCGTGTTGCTTTCGACACAGGTATCCTTCGCTCAAAAAAAATACAGCACTCAAACCGCTTCTATTAACTTTAAATCTGAGGCTGAACTTGAATTGATCAAAGCCGTTTCTAACGATGTTCGTGGAGTTATTGATCCGGCAACAAATCAATTTGCATTTACGGCAAACGTAAACACCTTTAAGGGATTTAATAGCGAACTTCAGCGTGAACACTTCAATGAAAAATACATGGAAAGCGAAAAATTTCCGAAGTGTTCTTTCAGCGGAAAACTCATCGAACAAATTGACTTCACTAGGAATGGTACACATGAAATTCGTGCGAAGGGTGACCTGGACATACATGGCGTAAAGCAAACGCGGATCATTCGAGGTAAATTGATAATTGACAACGGAACGTTGAGGGTTGAATCTCAATTTTTAATACCTCTTTCAGATCATAATATTTCTATACCAACCATCGTCAGTCAGAAAATCGCGACTGAAATACAGGTAGATTTTATGGCATCCATGATACTTCAATAGCGATGAGAAGAATCTTAGGTGTCATTGTCTTAATAACGATCACGCAGATTGCAGGGCTTGCGCAAACTCCTTTTTTTCAGCAGTACTTTCTTTTAAGAAAAAATGATCCGGTTCAGATCAATAAAATCTTACAGGACAAAAATGGGTTTATGTGGTTCGCTACATCAAATGGGCTTTTTAAGTTTGATGGAAAAATTCAGAGGCGGTATACAAAAAAACAAGGTCTTCTAAGCAATGTTGTTACGGCTGTGGCCGAAGATTCATTGGGAAGAATTTGGATCGGATATCAGGATGGAAGACTTAGCTTTTTTGAAAAAAATAACTTCCATTCCTTTGATCCTCCCGAAGGCAATACAACAAAAACGATTTCAGACATTCTTTTTGATAAGAATGGAAATCTATGGTTTGCGACATGGAACGATGGACTTTATTATTATATGAATAACCGCCTGTATCGTGTCGATGAAGCAGAAGGTTTACCGGACCTTTATATTTATGATTTAGCAGAGGACTCACAGGGAAATATTTGGGCGGGTACAGATGGAGGAGCAGCGGTGTGTACGTTGCAAGGAAGCAAGATATCGATTGATGTAATTGATCACAAAGACGGTCTGCCCGATAATATCATTCGGAAAATTATTCAGGAGAATGATCATGCAGTATTGCTGGCCACGGAGGATGCAGGGATTATCCGTTATGATTTGGCTACCCACAACTTTGGATCATTGACAAAGCATTCATGGCAATATGGAGGCGTTAGCGATTTTGCAATTAAAAATAATAAAATATGGATCGCCTGCCCACAACGAGGTTTAGTCGTGTACGATCGGGTAAAAGAAAGTGAGAACTTATACACCGCCGAAAGCATCCAAGGCCTTGCTTCTCTTCGCGTGTTAGCAAAAGATACTGAAGGAAATATTTGGGCAGGCGCAAAATCGGGTTTGCTCCGCACCCCAGGTGATAATCTGGAATATATTGAAAAACCTTCTACGGGAAGTGATGCTAATATATTAGCCGTAACAGTTGATCAGTTCAAGAACGTTTGGTTTTCTAACAAGGAGGGATTGTATAAGCGGGAATTAAAACCGAATCAAAATGGGATTGTAAAACCACTCGCTAGTTCTCCCTACGAAAATTATACTGTCATCAGCTTGTTTGTAGATTCAAAGGGATACATATGGGCAGGTTTATACGGGGAAGGAGCGTTGCGCATTGATCCCGTAACAGGAAAAATTAGGCACTTTAGCCGTGAGCTTAGAAACGGAAATATTTTGAACATTACCGGGAAGGAGAATATTGTATGGTTGGCAACGCTGGGTGGAAGCACGAAAATAGATTTACTGGATAACAATGAGGTTAGCATAAAAAACTACAGCAGCGATGATGGATTGATCTCCGATTTTATTTATCAGATTTTTCTTCAAAATGACCGGGTATGGTTTGCAACCGATGGGAAGGGAATTGCCATGATGGATCAAGATGGATTTCATCACTACGAAGATGGATTGCCAAATGCAGTAGTGTATGGGATGGCTGAAGATGCCAATCATAAGCTCTGGGTAAATGTTCAGGGTCACGGACTTTATACATTTGATGGAAAACAGTTTCATGCCTGCGATTCAGCCGTTGCCCTGCGCGACACTGATATTCATAGCTTAACTTCGGACAAATCTGGAAATATTGTAGTGATGCATGATGCAGGAATGGATGTAATTGATGTGCGTAAAAATAAAATTATCTACCTGGGCGATGAAGTCGGTCTGCGTGAGAAAATAGCAAATTTAAATGCCGTAGGTAAAGATTCGTCAGGCCATATTTTTTTTGGTACGAGCGCAGGAATAATTAAATATGCAGGTGAGGAAGACCACCTGAGCAGCAAACCTAAGGCACAGATAGAAAATGTTTTCTTGTTTGATAAGCCAATCGATCTTGCAATATTTCCGATACTGGAGCATGATGAAAATAACATCACTGTTAATTTTCTGGGATTATGGTATAGAAACCCGGATGGATTATTTTATTCCTATAAATTAGAGAATTATGATCGCGACTGGATAGAAACGACAAATCACTCGGTAACTTATTCTCGCTTACCTCCGGGAAAGTACACATACAGATTGAGGGTTTCGGAAACTCCCGATTTTAACAACACGCAAGAAGCCTCCGTAACATTTACCATTCTACCTCCTATCTGGCAGACCATTCCCTTCTATATTTTTATGGTAGTGATTGCAGGTGCGTTAGGATATACGTATGTAAAGCACAGAGAACGTCAATTGCGGAGGGACAATGAGGTACTTGAAACTACGGTAAACATGCGTACGATGGAAATTCAACTTCAGAAAGAAGAGATCATGACGCAAAACGAAGAGATATCCTCGCAGTCAGAAGAAATTTTGGTGATCAACGAAAACCTGGAAAATCTTGTAAAAGAGAGAACCCAGGAGTTGGAGCGGAAAAATAAAATCTTGGAAGAATATGCATTCATTAATGCACATAAGTTGCGCAGTCCCGTGGCAACGATACTAGGCTTGATCAATCTCTTTTCAAAAACCAAGCTTGACACTGAAGGAGAGGAAATAAACAGGCGACTCCAGCACACTGCTAACGAATTGGATGATATTGTCAGGACCATCACAAAGGCAATCGAACGAGGGGAAAGGAAAATTCCGAAACGAAAGGATGATTAATGCTACTTTGTTCAGTTTTTAAATCGTCGGCCGAAGATTACCGGACCTGAGGCTAACGTTGAGATTCCTTTACTGGCTGGATTACTTCGCTACGGGAATTTGTTTTAAATTCAATTTTCACAATGACGTTATCCGATAGAATAATACTTTCTTCACCTAATTTAAAATCAAGCCGGTTGATCGAAAATTCTCCTTTCAAAATATATTCATTCCCAACAGATGTAAGGGTGAAAGGAATGGAAATATTTTTTTTAATATCTTTAATGATGAGATCGAAATTGCTGATATATTTTCGATTACCTTTTTTTGTTATCTCCGTGGATGTCATGCGTATTTTGGGATATTCTTTAACGTTGAAGTAGTCTGGTTTTTTTAGATGATTGTTTCTAAGACCAATGCCTGTTTCAATGGTATTGGGATCGATGGATCCTTCTATTTTTAGAAGATTGGAATTTACAGGATCTATCATCATGAATCCCTCCAATCCGCCGATGGAACCATTGACCTTTAATCCGGCATTCTTAATTATAAAATTTACAGGAGTTTGCTCAAATGCAATTTTGTTTTGAGCAAAGCCTGGAAGGGCCAGGATAAGGATAGCTGAAATTATGAGAGTTGCTTTCATATGTTATAAAGTTTTTAAAAAAAATACTAATGCCGTTTTGTCTTTTTCATTTAATTCCATTCCGAAGGAATGACCAGGCACTGCCATGTGTGTTAGCCAGGCGGGTTTATAACCCGTAGGAATATAATCGGGCTCCAATCTTTTCGGATCAAACAAGTCTTCCAGGTTCGCCAGGTTACCACTGTGCAAAAAAGCAGTTCGGTTCCAGGCGCCAACTAAAGAAGGAACTTTATAATATCCTGTTCCCCTTCGAGTATAAAGTGTAAGACCTGGATCTGTTCCTACGGATATATCAAAAATATCATACTTGTTAAAATGACTTTTTGTTGGCTCAAAGCCATCTACAGGAGTAAGTTTATTATTTGAATACAGTGGTGGTGTATGACAGGTAACGCATGCTTGTTCTTTAAAAATTGTTTCACCTCTTGCTAACAAGCTCTTAGGATAAACAGTAGGGTTCTTAGGAGGCTTAAGCGAATAAATATATGTTGCCAGTGCAAATAATTGTTCCTCACTAAAGCGTGTGACAATACCTTTTTTCGGATCGGTAGGTCCACTAAATGGAATAAAACCTTTATGATCGTTCAATTTGTCTAAGGACTGGTTCAATGCGGCGTACCTCATCAGATCACCGATGTCCCGTTGTAACAGTTGCCCCGTGCGGTCAAAGTATTTCCGTTTCTTTAGATCAAATAAATCGGGTACACTTATAGGATATCCTAAACCAGAACTTTGTCTGTTTAACACTCCTGGTGGAGCTTTAAAATACTCCAGCCATTGGTCAACACTCAGGTTTTGTAATCTCTCCTGACTTTCGTGCTTGATCCAAGGGGCTGTAAACAGAAGCCGGATGACATTATTAATTCGAATATTTAAAACTGAATCTGACACTTTTTGAAAATCGCGTTGTGTCTGAAGGAGCGTAGTTGTAAAAGTAGAAAATGGGAAATTACCTTGCCCCCCTTTTAAAAGATTACCATCTGACATCATTTTCGTGTGACACATTCCGCAAGATTGTGTACCCATTTCAATGCGGCCCTTTTCCCGAACCACAATACTTAAGAAAGGAATGATTCCTTCTTTGGTAACCGGCACAAATTTTCTCCAATGTCTTTCCAAGTCAGGAAGGGACTTTAGAAAAGTAGAGTCCATAACCTGATAAACCTCGGGCATGTCATAAATAATCTCACCCGCTTTTATCCAGTCGGCATCTGTTTTTATATCAGCAGCATTGAAAATGATCTCAGGCCTCTGCTGGCGAAGCCATTCATAATATCCTTTTGGTTCCTTGCCAGGCATATAAAATGGATAAGTTTTATAGGCAACACGTTCCGGTAGCTGATAATAGTATTCCTCTGAAATAGGGTTTACAACAATTGAACTATCTGGCAATGGTAAATGCATGGAATGCAATCTTTCTATATCCCACGCCTTGGGTATTTCATAAACGCTACTGAAGCTAAGGCTTATAATCACTAACAATAGGATGAGACCTGTTAGCACCACCCGAGTTGTTGTTTTCATCGAAGTTTTTAATGTCTTCATGTATTATAGCGATTTTAAAAAAGCTACTAATGCCTTTTTTTCTTTTTCTTTTAATTCCATCCCGAAAGGATGACCAGGCACCGCCATGTGCGATAGCCAAGCCGGTTTATATCCTGTAGGAATATAATTAGGCTCCATTCTTATTGGATCAAACAAGTCTTCCAGATAGGCAAGGTTGCCATTGTGTAGAAAAGCAGTTCTGTTCCATGAACCGACTAAAGAAGGTACCTTATAGTAACCTGTACCTCTGCGCGTATAAAGTGCGAGACCCGGATCCGTTTCTACTGAAAGATCAAAAATATCATACTTTTTAAAATGACTTTTTGGAGGCTGAAAGCCATCTACAGGGGTAAGTTTATTATTCGAATATAGTGGCGGTGTGTGACAAGTGACGCACCCTTGTTCTTTAAAAATAGCTTCGCCTCTTGCTAACAACGTCTTGGGATAAACTGTAGGATTCTTTGGGGGGGCCAGCGAGTAAATATACTTTGCGAGTGCAAACAATTGGTCGTCGCTAAAGCGTGTGACCGTACCTTTTTTTGGATCGACGGGTCTATTCAAGGGTACAAACCCACTGTGATCGTTTAATTTATCCATGGATTGATTCAATGCTGCATAACGCATCAGATCGCCGATGTCCCGTTGTAACAACTGTCCCGTGCGGTCAAAGTATTTCCGTTTCTTGAGATCAAATAAATCCGGGACGCTTACAGGATATCCTAACCCGGAACTCTGCCTGTTTAATACCCCTGCCGGAGCTGGAAAATATTCTAGCCATTGATCAATACTCAAGTTTTGTAATCTCTCCTGACTTTCGTGCTTGATCCATGGCGCTGCAAACAAGACACGAATTACATTTTTAATCCGAACGTTTATAACTGAATCCGAATCTTTTTGAAACTCACGTTGTGTCTGAAGGAGTGATGCGGCGAACTTCGTAAGTGGAAAATTGCCCTGCCCACCTTTCAAAAGACTCCCATCCGGCATCATTTTCGTATGGCACATTCCGCAGGATTGTTGACCCATTTCAATGCGGCCCTTTTCCCGAACTACAATGCTTAAGAAAGGAATGATTCCATCTTTTGTAACCGGGACGAACTTTCGCCAATGTTTTTCCAGGTCGGGAAGGGACTTTAAAAAAGCAGAGTCCATAACCTGATAAACTTCGTGCATATCGTAAATAATCTCGCCAGCTTTTATCCAATCATTCTCCGTTTTTATATCCGATGCATTAAAAATTACTTCAGGCTCCTTCTCACGAAGACTTTCATAGTACCCTGCTGGTTCCCTACCAGGCATGTAAAAAGGATACGCTTTGTATGCCACGCGCTGCGGCAATGCGTGATAATATTCTTCCGAGACTGGTTCCAATGCGATTGTAGTGTCAGGAAGTGGAAGATGCATGGAATGTAATTTTTCTATATCCCACGCCTTGGGTATTTCATAAACACTACTGAAGCTAAGGCTTATAATCACTAACAATAGGATGAGACCTGTTAGCACCAGGTGAGTTTTTGTTTTCATAGGAAGTTTTTAATGCTGTCCTCGTACTTTACAATGTTTTCAAAAAAGCAACCAATGCCTTTTTATCTTTTTCATTTAATTCCATTCCAAAAGGATGACCAGGCACCGCCATGTGTGATAACCAAAAAGGTTTATAACCAGTAGGAATATAATTGGGCTCCAATCTTTTTGCATCAAACAGGTCCTCTAGATTCGCGAGATTGCCACTGTGAAGAAAAGCAGTTCTGTTCCAGGCACCCACTAAGGAAGGTACCTTATAGTATCCCGTTCCTCTTCGGGTGTAAAGAGCAAGACCAGGATCTGTTCCAACTGAAACATCAAAAATGCTATGCTCCTTAAAATGCTTTTGGGGTATTTCAAACCCATCTACCGGAGTAAGTTTATTGTTGCTGTAATAAGGAGGTGTATGGCAGGTAACACACCCTTGTTCTGTAAATATTTGCTCTCCTTTTTTTAATAAGCTGTTAGGATAGACCTCAGGATTTTTGGGTGGCTTCAATGAATAAATATATTTTGAAAGAGCATATAATTGCGGATCGCTAATACGGGTAAAACTACCTTTAGCAGGATCAACAGGTCTGTTGAACGGTGTAAATCCCTTATAGTCATCCAGCATGTCGAGGGCTTGATTGAGCGTAGCATACCTCATCAGGTCACCAATATCACGATGAAGCATTTGTCCAGTACGATCGAAATACTTCCGGTCTTTTAAATTAAACAGGTCGGGTGTACTTGTAGGATATCCCAGACCACTTCCCTGTCTATTTAACACGCCTGGTGTTGTCTCGAAAAAATTCAGCCAATCGTCCAGGGTGATGTTTTTCAATCGTTCCTGGCTTTCATGGTTAATCCAAGGCGCCTCAAAAACAAATCTCTTTCCGGCTCTCACGCGAGCATTCATTATAGAGTCTGGATGTTTATAAAAGTCGCGTTGTACCTTCATCACCGATACGTTGAAGTTGGTGAATATGAAATTACCCTGTCCTCCTTTTAAAAGGCTCCCGTCAGGCATTACTTTTGTATGGCACATTCCACAAGCTCGCAACCCCAACTCTATCCGACCTTTTTGTCTAACAACAACGCTTAAAAAAGGAATTATTCCTTCTTTAGTTGTTTTCATAAATTTTGTCCAATGCTTTTCCAGCTCCGGAAGTGCTGCCATAAAAGTTGAATCCATAACTCTGTATTCTTCAGGCATATCATAAATAATTTCACCTGCCTTTATCCAGTCTTCCTCGGAATGTAATTGAGCAGGATCAAAAATGACCTGCGGATCCTGCTGCCGTAGCCTTTCATAATATCCTTGTGGCTCTTTTCCTGGCATATAAAAAGGATACATTTTATAAGCTATGCGTTCTGGAAGTGCGTAATAATAGTCTTCAGGAACTGGTTCGGCCACCATGGTGGTATCCGGATAAGGCAGGTGCATGGAATGTAATTTTTCTATATCCCAGGCCTTGGGTATTTCATAAACACTAATGAAGCCCAGGCTTACAATCACTAACAATAGGATGAAACCTGTTATCACCATGTGAGTTGTTGTCCTCATACTTTACAATGTTTTCAGAAAAGCCACCAATGCCTTTTTATCTTTTTCATTTAATTCCATTCCGAAGGGATGACCAGGCACCGCCACGTGTGATAACCAAAAAGGTTTATAACCAGTAGGAATATAATCAGGCTCCAATCTTTTTGGATCAAACATATCTTCGATGTTAGCAAGGTTCCCCCCATGCAAAAAAGCAGTTCTATTCCAGGCGCCTATTAAAGATGGTACTTTATAATAACCGGAACCTCTTCGCGTATAGAGAGAAAGAACTGGATCCGTTTCCACGGAAATATCAAAAATATCATACTTCTTAAAATGATCTTTTGGTGGTTCAAAACCAGCTGCCGGAGTAAGCTTATTGTTGGAATACAAGGGTGGCGTATGACAGGTGACACATCCCTGTTCTTTAAAAACAGTTTCGCCTTTTACTAACAAATCCTTGGCATACACTGTAGGGTTCTTTGACGGCTTGAGCGTGTATATGTATTTGGCGAGCGCGTACAACTGTTCATCACTAAATCGCGAAAAATTACTTTTTGCCGGATCTGCCGGAGCATCAAATGCTGTAAACCCATTGTAATTATTCAGTCTATCAACGTTCTGGTTTAATGTAGCATATCGCATTAGGTCACCGATGTCCCGCTGTTGCAATTGTCCAGTGTGATCAAAGTATTTTCGTTCTTTCAGATTAAACAGATCAGGGATACTGACTGGATATCCCAGAGCACTGCTTTGTCTGTGCGTTACACCAGTTCTGGTTTCAAAGCCATTGAGCCATTCTTCGACTGTTATTGTTTTCAATCTCTCCTGGCTTTCGTGTTTAATCCACGGGGCTTCAAATATTAATCTACTGGCTGACTTGATCCGAATATTCATAATAGAATCCGGGGTTTTTCGAAAATCGCGCTGCATCCGGAGCATAGCAGCGAAGTAATTGCTGAATAAGAAATTACCTTGTCCACCTTTTAACAGACTTCCGTCGGGCATTAGTTTGGTATGGCACATCCCGCAGGAAAAATTGCCGAGCTCAATGCGCCCCTTTTCACGAACCACAATGCTTAGAAAAGGAATCGTCCCGTCTTTCGTAGGCGTCATAAATTTTCTCCATTGTTTTTCCAGTTCCGGAAGTGCAACTAGAAAAGCGGAATCCATGATCACCAGACTGTTTGTCTGCGGCATGTCATACATAATCTCACCCGCCCTGATCCAATCTTCCTCAGTCTTCATTTCAGCAGCATTGAAGATGACTTCAGGCTTCTGCTCACGAAGCCACTCAAAATAACCTTTGGGCTCCTTGCCGGGCATGTAGAACGGATACGTTTTGTAGACGACCCGCTCAGGCAGCGCATAATAATATTCTTCGGAAGCAGGTTCTATCACCATAGATGTGTCCGGATAGGGAAGCTGCATGGAATGTAATTTTTCTATATCCCACGTCTTGGGTATTTTATCAGCATCAGGAATACTAAAACTTAGTATGGCTATGAGCAGCGTAAGAGCTACTATGAGATAAGTTTTTGCTTTCATGAGTGAATGTTTTTTACAACTGATATGGAAGGCAGCGCAGAACGTGGTTCGTACTTTGATTTAGATAACCAGGCTCAACTTGATTGCTTGTCGAGTAAATGAAACGAATTTCAAAGGATCAAGCAATCACCCTTTCGGGTAATGCCTACGGATACGGTTCCCGCCAAAAATTTGTTAATTTCACCTGTAACGAAACATCCATGCGGGAAATAGACAATTACTTCCTTCAAAAAGAAGAGCCCCTAAAAAGTTATTTGCTTGCCTTACGGGAATTTATTTTAAAGTACGATAAGAACATTTCAGAAGCGTGGCAGTATAGAATGCCCTTCTATTGTTACAATGGCAAAAGGTTTTGCTATCTGTGGGTTCATAAAAAATATCATCAACCTTATATTGGTATTGTAGATGGGAAGAAAATAAATCATCCTCAACTCATCCTCGAAAAAAGAGCGCGGATGAAAATAATGTTAATGGATCCATCAAAAGACGTTCCTGTCAAAATCATCAAATCAATTCTAAAAGATGTAATTAGTTTGTATAAATAGATTATGTCATGAAGAAAAATCTCGTAACCGTGTTGCTGATTTTGCAATTCGGGTTGCGTGATTTTCTTAATATATCGCCAACGGCCTGCCTGGTGACCCTGTGGCTCCCTTCAGCCGAAGGGGTGTAAACACAAATAAAAACTTATAAACTTTATTCGCGGGGAGCGTTCCGAAATTCATCAATTCAAGATTGAATATTCCATTCTTCATAGTGATTTCGCCATGAACCTTTGCTTCGGGCCCGTCCAGATTAGCGTCCGATCCGACCATAGAACGTTTCCTGGCTATGATCCATTCGATAACTTCGTTCCCGGCATACGCGGGACTTCCTGCTGTAGTTTTAGCATCTGGCCAAATCCTCCACCATCCCAGGTTAAACAGCAGGGCATCTCCTGGCTCTATATCGCTTTCCTTCAAACCTTGCTTGGCAAGTGCATTGCGTACATCCGCCAGGGTAATTTCATATTTCTCCGGAAGTGTATCCACACCCTTGTATCCTGCCAGATCGATCAGTATACCCTGTGTAATAATGGGTTTAACATTTTCAACACCATTTTTAAGCAATCCATACGGACTCTTCATTTCCGCGGTAGTCGCACCGTTATAAAATACTTCTGTTGTGGTACCATCTGCCATTTTCATTTGTTTCCCAACGTGACCTGGTCCGTCAAACTGAGTTCCTACTTGTCCGATCTCAGATGCAATGTATTCGTCGTTATAGACAATCTGATCTTTACCAGAGGGTCCATAGGTAGGGAACGAGGGAATAAAGAGGTTATAACTTCGGCTTCCGATCAGCGGCATGCCACGTTCATAAACATGTCCGAGTTCATATACTTTTCCCGTCTTCACGAGCAAAAGTGATTTGACAATTTTTTCAGGCGTAATCCAATTTGAACCACCAGCTTGATCATTTGCTCCCCATATTGGATGTGGCCACCACGGCCCTTTTTCGCGGGTTTGAGCGCCAAGAGAAAACGAAAGAGTGTAACAAGCAAGAGTAATTCCAACGAATACGGAAGGCTTCATAGTTGTATTTTTAATGTGAGACGGTTAGAGTAGGGATCATGAAACTAAATTAGATTTTCTAAAAGACTGGTGTGCAAGTCAAAGGAACCGAAGCCCAATCAGATGATAATTAAATATAATAAAATTTGATTCCGTATTGACTCCCGATCATCCTGAGATCATTGATTATGAAGCACCTTGGCTTGATCAAAAATATGGATGGGATAGTAGGGGAACGTCTTTTAAGTACAAACTATAGTCCCCGCTTTATCAAAAATACCGGTAACAACAGATTACTGCCTTTGCTGTATTTAAATTAAAGACGAGGTGATTTTCAGAATGCGCTACTTGCCAACAAGGCAAATTGATTCTAATATTATTGCCCCAACCTTAAACCTTATCATTACATATGAGCGCAAAGCACCTGTTGAATGAAATCCTAAATCGTGCGTGTTTAGTTTTGTTAGTTGTATTCTTCCAAGCCCCTCTTCTTTTTGGACAACAACTGGAACCTGTCGGGATCTTTGATCACCATCAGGATGTCGGAGATCCGAAACTTAAAGGATCTGTTGTTTACGATAAAGAAAATCAAACCTACACCCTTTCCGGCGCTGGTAAAAACATGTGGGCGACGGCCGATCAATTCCATTTTGCTTGGAAAAAAATAAAAGGTGATTTTATGATTCGTGCGACCCTAAAATTTATTGGGAAAGGCACAGATCCACACAGAAAAATTGGCATTATCGCTACAGATAATTTAACCAAAAACTCCCGGTATGCCGACGCCTGTGTTCATGGCGATGTGCTGACATCATTGCAATACAGACCGAAAGATGGCGACTCAACTGACCAGGTTGTAGTATCCACCTATCATCCGACTGAAATTGAACTGGAACGTGTGGGGAATACTTTCACATTTTCGGCAGCCACGTTTGGAGAGTCATACAAGTCAGTTTCAAAAGAGCTGACGCTTAACGAAGAGGTATATGCTGGACTTTTCATTTGTTCGCACTTAGAGGATGTCATTGAAAAAGCGGTGTTCAGCAATGTACAGATCATCATTCCTCCTGCTCCGAATTATGTCCCTTACAAAGATTATCTGGGCAGTCATTTAGAGGTGATGGATGTTGCAACCGGCCATAGAAAAATCTTACACAGCGCACCAAATTCACTGCAGGCGCCTAATTGGACTTCCGACAACAAATACCTGATTTTTAATTCGCTTAGCCCTTCTGAAAATCTTCTTTATAAATATGATTTGAAGAGCGGCGAAATTTCAAAGCTGAATACCGGCTTTGCCACTCAAAATAATAATGACCATGTATTGTCATACGATGGCAAAATGCTTGCTATTAGCCATCACGTTGGGCCAAAGCGCACCTCTACCATTTATACATTGCCTCTCGCGGGCTCCGATACACCCACGAAGATCACAAACGAAGAGAATGGACATTCTTTTCTGCATAGCTGGTCGCCGGATGGGAAACAATTGCTCTTTACAGGACAACGCAACAATCAATGGAACATTATCGCCGTAGATATCGCGACGAAGAAAGAAACTGCGTTAACAGAAGATGCAACTTTAGATGATGGTCCTGAATACACGCCGGATGGTAAATACATTTATTTTAATTCCGTTCGTACAGGTACAATGCAATTGTGGCGCATGAAGCCCGATGGTAGCGCAGAGGAACAGGTTACATTTGACGAATACAACAACTGGTTTCCACACTTTTCACCTGACGGGAAATGGATTTTGTACGTCGCTTTCCCGAAGGATATAGATCCTTCCAGTCATCCATTTTATAAGAAAATCTATTTGCGTTTAATGCCTACGGCCGGTGGAGTTGCCAGGACTGTTGCTTACATCTTCGGAGGACAAGGAACCATCAATGTTCCCAGCTGGTCACCTGATAGTAAAAAGATTGCCTTCGTAAGTAACTCCAAACTTGATATACCTAAAAAGTAGGTTAAGAGCGGCGAGTTATTCCAACGTGCGTAGAACTTAATAAATACACTTCACCGCGGAGGCGCAAAGAGCGCTAAGAAAATGCTGCATTAAACTTTGTGTCTTAGCGCCTTTGCGGTGAATATATTCTCGTCAAGGCGCACGCCTCTAACAACGGTCTCCACCATTCAACACCTCCTGAGTGGAATCCTTTACGGATAATCAAAATGAAAAATATAGTATGAAAAACTATTTATAATAAGCATCAATAGTTTCAATCGACCCATCGGGACGATGCTTAAGCCCCGTTACTTTCACACTCCTTAAATGAGTTTTATCACCCGATAATACGCTGTCGTGATAGAAGAGATACCATTTTTCCTTAAACTCCACAATAGAATGATGATTCGTCCAGCCCACTACGGGGTTTAAGATCACACCTTGATATGTGAAGGGGCCGTACGGATTGTCACCAATAGCATACGCAATAAAGTGAGTATCGCCCGTGGAATAAGAAAAGTAATATTTACCGTTGTATTTATGCATCCACGATGCTTCAAAAAACCTTCTATCATAATCACCGCCTAGCAACGGCTTACCGTCTTTGTTCAGAATTTTGACTTCTTTGGCGGGCCCGGCGAAACTCAGCATATTATTGCTCATTAACGCTACTCTTGGGTTTATGGAAGCCAGGCTATCTTTCTTTAAGTCAGTTTTAGACCCCGCAGAATCGTACTTACCCTGTTTCCAACGTTGCAGCTGGCCGCCCCAGATTCCGCCAAAATACATGTATGATTTTCCATTCGTATCTGTAAAGACCGCTGGATCGATGCTATAACTTCCTTTAATAAAAGTAGACTCTGCTTTGAATGGCCCGGTTGGTGAATTGCTCGTTGCCACGCCAATGTGAAACACATCTTTTTTGTTTTTGACGGGGAAATACAAATAGTATTTTCCGTTTTTAAAAGCTGCGTCCGGTGCCCACATTTGACGACCTGCCCAGGGAACATCCTTGATATCCAAGGCAACACCATGGTCGGTAACTTTTCCTCCAATACTATCCATTGACAGGATGTGGTAATCCTTCATATCAAAGTGGCCACCTTCATCATCTTGCGGGACGTTGGATTCAATATCGTGCGAAGGGTAAATGTAAATCCGGTCGTTAAAAACATGTGCCGATGGGTCCGCTGTATAAATGTGTGTAACCAACGGCTCGGATATTGGCTTCGGCTGGTTTTTTTGTGTAAGGGAATCTTGTGCCATTGAATCCACTGCAAGAAATAGAATGACCGTAACGACGAGCAATATTTCATTGGAGAATTTTAAAGGGAAGTATAGGATCATAATTTGAATGTATTGTGGTTTACAATATTGGAAGTTAACTAATTTGACGAATTGTATTCTTGCGTTTCTTAAATTATTCCTAGACGTAACAATGATCCAAAGAGACCATCATTATCAATTACAGTTCGCCAATTTCGCGGCCTTATTGCATTAGCTTTGCGTGAAATATTGCAATCTTTGATGTGTCTTCAAGAAGGCGTTACGCTAAAAGGCGATTTTGATGTTGCTGGGGGTGGGAGAGAACTAAAAAGTTTAACAGAAAATGGAAAGGAAGCGGCAACTCTACTTTCAACTTTCAATTATTGAGTTTAGAAAACGACTTAATAAATTTTGTAGCTAGCTTAAAGGAGAAGCTCACTTTTTACACTCGCACTGTTTACACTCGTTAAGGGTTTCAAAAGGGAAATCAGCGCAACCACCCCAGGTATATTCTTTGCATCTTTTTTCTTCCTTGTCATAATAAAATCGAGGTATCGCTGCCTTACACACATCAGGCTGCGGCTCCAAGTTACAACGACGCGGTCTGAAGCAGTCATCCTCTTTGCAAGCCAATGCTGTCGCAGCGAATAAAAGATATAGGCAAGCTATTCTCATGGTATTTAAATAGACAATGAAAACGAAGGAATAGTTGGAATCAATATTCACTCAGTCGACTGATTCATATGAGATCAAATCAGAAACGCCGTTTTCGCTTCTTTTTTGACCGTTGTAACTTTTTAAGGGAACCTTAATCTATCTTTGCAACGATAGAGTTGCTTCTTGAACATTATTTGCTCACCTTATAATCGGCCAGTAAACCAGTAGCTGAGATTTAACATTCACGTTATGGAAGAATTTGATGCGATCATAATTGGTTCGGGAGCGGGAGGATTGGCCGCCGCGATCTGTCTGGCGCGGGCAGGTCAAAAAGTTATCGTCCTTGAGCAACACGACGTACCAGGTGGCTGGTGTCATAGCTTTCAGCTTCAAGGCCAACGGTTCAGTCCAGGGGTGCATTACATTGGGCTTGTTGGTGAGGGTGAGTCTACCAACGATTTATACAAGGGTTTAGGAGCAGCCAATGATCTTGCTTTTTTTAGGATGAGCCCCAAGGGCTATGAACATTGTTGGATAGGAAATGAAAAAATCGATATGCCAGCGGGTATCGATGCATTGCATGAAAGCTTATCGGAACGATTTCCATTAGAACGAAAACGTCTTAAAAAATATCTGACCTTGGTTCGAAATGTGAGTCACCAGATACAATTGATTCCAAAAATGAAAGGCTTTTGGGACAACATTACAATTGCCTTTAGAACCCGGCACATGGGGAAATACGGACTTTTCAGTTTAAAAAGAGTTATCGATTGGCATATTAAGGACCCTCTCTTGAAAGCTGTTTTGAATGTTCAGTGCGGCGATCATGGACTTCCTCCATCCAAAGCAAGTTTCCCGATTCATTGCGCCGTTATGGATCATTATTTTCAAGGAGCCTTTTATCCGGTGGGAGGGGGTGGTGGTATTGTTAAAGCAATGACCAATTCTTTTAAGAAATATGGTGGTGAAATTAGAACAAAGCAAAACGTCAAGAAAATACTAATCAAGAATAAAAAGGCGGTAGGCGTCAGGTTGGAAGGCGGCAAAGAGATATTTGCTAAAACTATTGTATCAAACGCAGATCCGTCGACTACGTATTTGAAGCTGGTTGGAAAGGAGAATATCAGCACGAGCCTTGCCAAAAAACTCTCGAAAACAAAATATTCTGTAACCTCTCTTATCTTATTCCTTACGCTGGATCTGGATGTAACGAAAGCCGGCGTGGATTCCGGAAATATCTGGATGATAAGAGATCACGATATGGAGAAGGTATTCCATGACTTAACAGCTCAGAACATTTTGGAAGAGGACGAATTCCCCGCCCTTTTCATGAGTTGCACAACCCTGAAAGATCCTGCAAGCTTTAACGGGAAGCATCACAATCTAGAAGTAGTAACATTCATTGATTACAACAGCTTTAATGAATTCAATACATCGGATGACCATCATGGTAATGCCTACACTAAGTTCAAAGAGCGCATTATCGAAAAGTTCATGAATAGTATTGAGAAGGTGATTCCGGGGGCGAAACAACACATTGTTCAAGTAGAGTTAGGTACACCGAAAACGAATGAATTTTACATCAATAGCACCAACGGAAATGTTTATGGTACGGAAAAAACATTTAATCAAATAGGACCTTTCTCCTTTCAGAATAAAACCGAGATCAGTGATTTGTTTTTGTGTGGCGCCAGCACGTTATCTCACGGAGTGGGTGGAGCAACGCATTCGGGAATCGCTGCTGCCGCAAGAATCCTTAAGTGTATGCCTCAGGACTTGTTGATACCCGATGACAATCAAAACATCAGGATTTATGAGGCGGAAGACAGCTCAACGTGGCCGGATTGGGTGCATCAAAAAAGAAAAGTACGGGCGGACCGTTTGAAAAGTTCAGCCGTGTCGGCTTAGACCAGTTTATTTCTCCGGATGACACAGCGTTGATGCAGACGAAATTCAGCGATAAGTTTTTGCACTTTTTTCTTTAGACACACACAACATCATGGAGAATTATTAAGAAACGAGCCATTCATATAAACAAATTTCTCAAAGCTGAAAAAAAAGAGAACTTAAGGTATCCATTTGCCTCTTTAATTAGTCTTACGCTATGAAACAACTCGTTGTAGTTCTTCTTATGATTTTACCCGTCATGAGTATATGTCAGCAAACAAGAAATGTTAAAAAAAATCTCAAACCCAATGACTTCATGGTTATTGGGTATTTACAAGGTCGTAACGTGGACACAACGGCTATTCCCTTTCACAGGCTTACTCATATTAATTTTTCTTTTGCAATTCCTGCCAAGAATGGTGGGGGATTGGATGCGCTCAGAAACTGGGAGAACTTGATAGGCCTGGTGAAAAAAGCACATCAGAACAATGTAAAGGTATTTATTTCAATCGGCGGATGGAGTATAGGCGATGCCCCCGGAGATGATAGTCGTTTTCATCGTTTGGCTGCTTCGCAGGAAGAGCGAAACTTTTTTGTTACCAACGTCATGGAGCTTGTACGGAGATATAACCTTGATGGTGTCGATGTAGATTGGGAGTATCCCGACATTGAAAACCGATCAGCTGAAGACAATGTCCTACTAATGAAACAACTGGCTGATTCACTACACGCAAAAAATAAAAAGCTCACCGCCGCCGTTGTGCACTATGGCAATCAGGGCGATGGTACTAAAAATGAAATATTTGGAATTGTTGATTGGCTGAACCTCATGACTTATGATGATGATCATGGCTTGCCTATTCCCCACGCACCATACAGCCTTGTCGAAAAGTCTGTGAACTATTGGGTTAAGCAACGTGGACTGCCTCCACAGAAAGCGGTATTAGGTCTCCCATTCTATGGAAAGCCTCGCGGCAAACTTACGCATTATAAAGATCTTGTAAACGCTGGTGCAGATCCTTACGGTGACACATATGACTCAGTCTATTATAATGGAATTAATACGATTAAAATGAAAACGCAGTTTGCACAAAAGGAAAAATTAGGTGGTGTTATGATCTGGGAAATATCGCAGGATACCAATGATAACCGGTCCCTTCTAAAAGCGATCAATGAAACTATAGGAAAAGAGTAATCTTTCTTTAAAAACTTTGATTGCACACAATGAGCGTATTTACCAGGATAGTTTCTTCGATTTTTTGCTTCGTTGTTTTACTTTTCTTAGTGTGCTGTCAACCTGATACAAAAACCAGGACATGGAGTACCTATAAAGCGGATGCTGAAAGTACAAGTTATTCAAGGCTGGATCAAATTAATAAAAGCAATGTAAAAGATCTACAGCTGGCGTGGACGTTCCAACCCAAGGATGCAAGAAATAATTCAAGGCCTTTAAACAGTGAGTGCAATCCCATCATTATTGATGGTGTCATGTATGCTACATCTGCGCGACATAGGTTGTATGCCATCAACGCAAACACCGGTCAGCAGATTTGGTCTTACGATCCGTTCGATGGTGGTGAAGGTGGGGGCATTTATAGAGGCGTTACTTATTGGGAACATGGTGACGATAAACGAATACTCTACACAGCCGGTGATCAGCTCTTCGCACAAAATGCAGTGACAGGACAATTAATATCATCATTTGGTAAAAATGGTAAAGTAAGCATGAACGTGGGCCTGCGTGGTGATTCCTCAAAGATCTCCGTGATCCCTACTTCTCCGGGAATTGTATTTGAAGATTTATTAATTCTGGGAGCCGAAGTTTCAGAATTATACGGTGCAGAACCTGGATACATTCGTGCTTACAATATTCGAAATGGAAAAGTGGAATGGACCTTTCATACGATTCCCCATCCCGGTGAACCAGGCTATGAGACTTGGCCCGAAGATGCCTGGAAATATGTTGGCGGTGTCAATGATTGGGCCGGCATGAGTCTAGATAAAAAACGAGGGTTGGTGTATCTGGCCCTGGGATCTCCCTCCTATGATTTTTATGGTGGCGATCGGATTGGCCAAAATCTTTACGGCAACAGTATCGTTGCACTCGAGGCAGGAACCGGAAAATACAAGTGGCATTTTCAAACGGTTCATCATGACTTGTGGGACTACGATTTACCGGCTCCGCCCAATCTAGTCACGGTAGAAAGAGACGGAAAAAAAATTGACGCCGTTGCGCAAACTACAAAAACAGGATTTCTCTTTTTACTGGATCGTGAAACCGGTGAACCCCTGTTTCCTGTTGAAGAAAGAAAAGTGCCGGCTTCCAATGTGCAGGGTGAACAAGCCTGGCCCACACAACCCTTCCCGTTAAAACCAGCTCCATACTCCAGGCAGCATATGACAGAAGATGACCTCACCGGTTTTACTCCTGCAGCGCATGATTCGCTGGTAAAAAAATTTAGGTCACTTCGTTATGAAGGATTATTTACGCCACCGGATGTAAAAGGAACTCTGATGATTCCTGGTACACGAGGAGGTTCGAATTGGGGTGGCGGTGCTTTTGATCCGAAAACCGGAGTACTTTATGTGAAGTCAAGCGAGTCACCCGAAATAGATCACCTGCAGAGGGTAGAGCCCGAGAAAAACTTTTCGAAGCAGTCTCCCTTTAATCAGGGGAAGGCCATTTACATGAAACATTGTTCGGGCTGTCATGGCAGGGACAGGAATGGTGATGAGCCTCTATACCCATCGTTGCAAAACTTAAAAGATAAAATGACAAAAGAAGCTGCTCTCAAAAAAATTAAAGAAGGTAGCGGAAGGATGCCAGCTTTTGCCAGCATGCTGAAGGGGAACGACGAGGCGATAATTGCTTATTTATTTGAGATCACAGGAAACAGGGTTTCTCAAAAAGAAGCTGACCTCTTTGAAGTGCATAGCAACAGACTTTCGGTTACAGATAACGACGCTGCTGAAAAACCAGACACCGCATCACTTTATCTGAATGTCACACCGTTCAGTCATTTTAATGATATTGAAGGCAGGCCAGCGATCAAACCACCTTGGGGATCTCTTAATGCAATTGACCTGAACACGGGTGAGTATGCCTGGAAGGTCACAATCGGAAATCATCCTGAGCTTCAGGAAAACGGCGCACCTGAGACGGGCGCGGAGGGCTATGGTGGACCCATAGTAACTGCCGGGGGGCTGGTGTTTATCGGAGGTACGCGCGACAAAAAATTTCGGGCATATGACAAAGATAATGGAACACTGTTATGGGAGACAACGCTTCCTGGTGTAGCCAATGCTACACCCTGTACTTATTTCACCGATGGAAAACAATATGTTGCTATTTCTGTAGCAGGGGATAAAGATAATCCAGCCGGATCGATCATGGCTTTTGTTTTACCGCCGCAGTGACGTTCCCGTTGTTAGTGGTTCACTTCAGAATTTATTTTGCAACAAATCCGTGGAATAGGTGACGATCATCCTGACTATTTGTTTCTGGATTTCTTTGCTCCGAGAAGGTGCTAGTGGTAACCACTCACTGAGTCATTTAGCTGCCCACTGACCTATGCGGGACTTTGATTAATCGTAGTATCCTGGTTTCCGAAAACATAATTCATCAACTTATCCACTTGATCTTGAATCTCGTGCACGGTTTTTTTTGCCCTAAGTGATGTGAGTTTTGTTTCCATTTCAAACAATGAGTTTTCTATCAACTTAGTCAAATATTCAATGCCCTTTTCCTGAGGTGTTACACTCTTATATTTTTCCGGAACAGGAAATCCCACGCTATTTAAAATTTTTTCTGAAACAAAAATTGGGCAATCAAACATAAAAGCAATGGTTATTGCGTCACTCGGCCTTGAATCATATTCCTTGATGCCACTTTCATTTTTTAATTTTAGAATTGAAATAAAAACTCCGTTTGAAAGATCGGTGACGTACGCACCTTCAGGTGTAAGATGATTGGTGCGAATTATTTCCGTTATAAGGGTGAAAGTCAAAGGCCGGGGAAAATCGATACTCTTCATAGCTATTAACATTGCCTCAGCTTCTTCTTTGGTAATAACGATGGGCAACACACGAAATGATTCTTGGTCATATAATAAGATGCTGCAACTCTTCTTGTTCTCTCCTCCGAGAATCATGTCTATTACTTTTACCTTTTTCATTATATTTTTGTTTATAAAATATTGTTGATACTCCTTAAGTTCTGGATTTATTTCAAGAATGGATTTTAACTCTTTTCTTGCTCGATGAAGCCGTACTTTGACCAATGCCGGACTAATAAAATGTTCAGTACAAATGTCTTGTATGCTTTTGCCTTCATAGTAAAAATCAAATACAATTCTTCCGCTCGCAGGCTCCAAAGACTTTATTGCCCTAAGTATAATTTCAACGACTTTCTCTTCTTCTATATTTTCTGAATCACGGAAATCTTCATAATACTGTTTTAGCGAAAGATATTTTTTACTATTGTCGCGTAAATGATTTTTACAGATATTATTAATAATACCTCCTAGCCAGTATTTAAAAGAATTTTTGTTTTTAAGATTACTTAAGCAGAAATAAGCTTCTATTAAACCATTTTGTACAAGATCTTTCGCAACCTCTGAGTCATTTATGAATTTATATGCTTTGTTATAGCAATAGGCGTAATATTTTTCCGCGAGAATAGTGAAAGCCTTTTTATCCCCACTTAATGCGCTTTCAATTAATTCAATATCTGATTCTAGGTTCATCCAAACGAATATTATTTCCCTAAAGTGGAAATTCGACTTCAAAAGGTTACAAAATCGTAGGAATTATTTTGGATTGTGGGAGTTTCATTCTCCGCGGAGTCTCCCGCCTCGGTGACTCTGACGGAATCGAACCATGGTTAGAAGAATAATGACCTTAGTGCTTCGACGACACGATGATCGTAGTGCTTTGGGACGTAAAAATCAAAAAAGTGACAAATTATCGAGTCTGATAGCAAGGCTCCCGCGTCAAATTCTTTCAACTCCCAATCCGGGCTTATCGGAGCAAGACATAAATCCATCCTTTAAAATAAAGCCGCCCTTTACAACATCCTGACCAAGATCGAAGCTTCCATCGAGGTCGATGTATTTGGTATTGGAGCAAGCAAAGGCTGCGTGTAGGGCAGCGGTAATACTTACGATACTTTCATCGTTACATCCCCAGAATAAATCAATGTCTTCATGCAGGGCAATGTCTGCAATCTTTAATGCCTGGCTAACTCCCCCGCATTTCATCAGCTTGATATTAAAAATGGCAGCTGCTTTAGGGGGTTTTATCAATTCAATTGCGTCTGCCGGAGTGATCAGGGATTCATCGGCTGCAATAACCTGGCGTACTTCCTTTGGTAAGCTTTTCATTTCTGAAATAGCTTTCGCAGGAAGTGGTTGTTCTATCAATTCGATATCGATATCGTACGTGCGTCCGTAAAATTGAATAGTCTGATCAGTAGTATAACCTTGGTTGGCATCGCAACGGATGACTATTCCATTACCGAATTTTTCACGGAGCTTCATCACCCGTTCCACATCTTCATCAAGGTCTTTGCCGAGTTTTACTTTAATTACTTTAAAACCCCGTTTGATATAATCTTGTGCCTCTTTTAAGGTTTCCTCTACATTCTTTATACCGATCGTGTTGGATGTCGGAAGTTTTTTTATTTTTTGCCCAAGAAACTTTACAAGGGGAACATCCAAAAATTTTGTAAACACATCATGCAAGGCAATATCGAGGGCAGCCCGGGCGGAAGGATTGTCTGGAAATTTTTTCCATACATCAAATGTAAGTTGATTGAATTCCCGGATGTCTCTCCCAATCAAAAACTGCACGTTTTTTTCTTTTAACGCATCCATGCACTGATCCAACGTCTCCCCTACTACATATTCGCTTGGATTGCCTGCTCCCATTCCGGTAAGCCCATTATCCAAGGTGATTTCAACAAAAGCATTTTTTACTTCATCTATCGTTTTAAAAGCGATCGTATAAGGCTTTGTATTCCCTAAATCGAGACTCCAGGCGGTAATACTTTTTATTTTCATTTGGATGCGGTTGTATGTTAAATATTAAACCTGGGCAAGACTGTTTTTGATCATCGCTGCGAAGAGAGGCACCAGGCTGTCCACACCGTCTTCTAACGGCAAGATGGCAGGGATTCCTAATTCGTCTTCATAACGTTGCGCTGCAGCACGCGCTTCTTCCTCCGACATTTTTGCTGAATTAACCGTAACTGCCACGGTAGGCGCACCGTAAATTTTTATCAATTCAATTTCATCTTTCAATTCAGGCAGGTACGCTGGATAAAACTCCATGTCTTTGTATTGTTTGCGAGCGGGGTTGTGTTGTAAAACAACGGCATCCGCATCGGCCGAGACGATCCATTCTGATCCGGCGGGGCCGCTGGGGTTGCGCAAAGACGACTGTCCTTCGATAAATATAATATCCGGTTTAACTTCGTGGTAGCATGTTACCACTGCGTGCTCCATTTCGCCGGAGATGAAGTCGTTCAAGGTAGAGTCAAATACAAATCCGTACTTTGCACCCTGCATCCATCCGGTTTGTCCGGTGTAAATCATCTCTGCTTTATAGCCTGCTTTGCGCATTGCTTCCACTAAAAACCGTGTGGTGGTTCGTTTGCCTAACGCACAGTCAGTTCCTAACACCGCTACCTTTGGGCACTTTACTTCCTTTATTTTACCAGACCAAAAATGTAAGTCCTTAAATTTTTTCGGCTTGCGTACATCGATGATCTCCAGGGCTTTTTGTTTTTCCAGCGCTGCCAGTTCAGGGACGTCCGACACAAA
>CAZAHL010000037.1:0-33072 GCA_964484845.1 uncultured Chryseolinea sp.
ACAATTTAATTTCACTGCAGAGACGCAAAGACGCAAGGAAATGCTGCATTAAACTTTGGTCCTTTGCGTCTCCGCGGTGAAAACCATTTTACTTACACCCTGTTTCTATTTTTAAATAATCTTTTCCCGAATAGCTTTGGCGACGGCTTCCGGACCGCATTGCACGTGAAGTTTCTGATAAATGTTTTTTAAATGCCGTTTCACCGTTTCGGGTGATATGGAAAATTCGATTCCAATCATCCGGTAAGAAAATCCACGGGCCAGCAATTCCAAAACTTGTTGTTCACGTTCGGTAATATGATAATCTGGTTTTATAGGCGCCTTTGGTTGATGAAAGGCTTTTAATACGCGGGTTGCAATTCCAGGCGACATAGGAGCTCCACCCTCAAAGACTTCCCGAATTGCATGAACCAAATGAGCCCATGAATCCTTTTTCAATAAATATCCATCGGCCCCGCTTGTAAGGCATGTAAAAAGCCGATCGTCATCATCAAATACGGTATGCATCAATACCTTGATATTGATGTCTACCTCTTTAATTAACCGAACTCCTTCCATTCCATTGCGTACAGGCATATCGATATCCATAATCACAACATCCGGATGGTCACGCTTTACGTCCTCGCTTACATGACGGCAATCGGGATATAGACCGGCTATGTGGAATCCTTCTGTATGACCGATTAGAAGTTCAAGCAGATCCCTGAGCTTTGCGTTATCCTCATAAATGGACACCCGGATGAGTTGCATATTAAAAATTTAAAAAAATATAGATTACTAACGTCTTGCAAGGAAGGGAGTCTTATTCTTTAAAGCAATACCCTGTTTGGGTCATGGTTCAATGGGGAATTGAAGACGAATAACGGTTCCCTCACCTTTTACAGATTGTATCTCAAGAACACCTTTTAGACTAACAGAACGCTCTTTTAGATTGCGAATGCCGTTTCGGTCGGTCGGTGCTGCAGGGTCAAATCCTATACCATTATCCTTTATAGTTAAAAACACATCTCTTCTATCCATTCGAATGCTGACAAAAGCTTGGGTACATTTGGAATATTTAACGAGATTATTAACAGACTCTTTAAAGATGAGATAAACGTTTCTGCGCTGTTCCATGGATAATTTAATATCATTAAACCGATCCGGAACACTAAGTTTGAAATCGATCTGTTTGGCCTCAAAAAGTTCAGAAGCATAACGCGTCATTCTGGCAATCAGACTGGAAAGCTCATCATTTTTAGGGCTGATATTCCAGACAATATCATCCAGCGAACTGCTGATCTGACGAACATCCTCCATGATCCGATCCACCAATGTTACCGAACTATGCTGCGCCGTTAATTCTTTTTGTGCAATTGACCCCATGATGCTTATACCACTAAGTGTTGATCCTAATTCATCGTGAAGGTCAGCAGATATCCGGTTGCGTACTTGTTGAAGATGCAATAATTGATTGATCCTATAGAGATACAACACGTACAATAGACCTGCAATCAATAAGCTGATAAGAATTTTGAATCCTATAGTTTGATAAAATGTGGGAAGTACTTCAAATTTTATTTCAAGTACCTGCTCGTTCCAGTTTCCAAACGAATCACCCGCTTTCATATACAATGTGTATTCGCCGGGATTTAAGTTTGTGTAGTAGGCAAGGTGTTTAGTGTTACTATAGTTCCAATCCTCCTCAAAACCCTTGAGATAGTATGCATATTGATTATCATCGAGCTTGCGGTAATTAAGCGCTACAAAATCTACACTGAAAGCGTTATCAGACGGCTTCAATTCAATTGGTTTTTCAAAATCCATCCGGTACTCCTTTTCATGAATTTTAAAGCTACTTACAACGATCGGAGGCGGCAAAGGTGGTTTAAGTAACTGGTCAACTTTGATTACATTGAACCCATTGATATGAGCTACGAAAATCTCCTTCTTATCCTCGTTAATAAAAAGTCGGTCAATCGTATTGTTGCTAAGCAAGCCATCGTTCGTGGTAAATCGCATCAAGCGTTTCGTTTTTGGGTTGAAGCAATAGAGTCCCTCATGATTTCCAGCCCAGATATTTCCCACGTAGTCTTCCACCAATCCATGAATCTCGCGATCATAAAAACCGTCCTGCGTTGTTAGAATGGTATTTAAGACACCAACTTTGCTCATCATGGTCAGACTACCCCATCGCGCAGCCCAAACGTTGCCTTCATTATCTTCCAGTAAACTAGTTACAGCCGGGTCGTCTATCTCATAGGGTAACGTTACAGGGTCGGCATTCACAAATTTCCGATTTTCTTCGTCGTAAAAATAGACTCCCTTGTAAGTTCCTAACCAGACCCGTCCATTCCGGGCCAGCATCATATCATTTATTAGGTTATTATTTTTTATTAAGTCTTTCATGGCAGTACTGTCCCAAGGCGTGACTTCACTCGTTAATTTTTGGTCCAACACATGAATACCTTCATCAGAATTTCCAATCCAAAGTCTTTTCTGAGTATCAAAATTTCCATACATAAAAAATGGCACAGAGAAAAATTGATTAGCGAGATTGCTTAAAGGTGGTTTCAAAAATTTTTTGGCAATCAGATCGTAGACAAAAATGCCAGGGCGTTGATAATCCCACCGGTTCGTCCCAATCCAGAGTGTTTCGTTATCGTGTTGTTCTATCCAACGGGTATCTGCTGCATCACCCGGATAATTAATGCGTGAAAATTGATTTAACATTCGATTCCACACGAGCAGGTTATTGCCCGACCCTAGGTAAAATATATGTTCATTCCCCGCACGCTTGTCTTGATGGATCACATTGACAGAAACAGTTTCTGGCAATACTTTGTCAGGGATTGAAATCGACTGAATAACATTACTACGTGGATGATATTTAATTATGCCGTGCGACGTACAGATCCAAACGATGCCGTCATTCGGATCACGAAAAATGTCATTCACATCATAGGCTCCCGGTAGAATATTGGGGAAAAAGTAAAAAGTATTTTGGTCCGGTCTGAATATACCCAACCCTTGTTCATCACCGACCCATAAAATGCGTTTGCCGTTTTCATCCCACCCTTCCTGCACTGAAATAATTTTATTTTCACTTCGCCCTGTTTCAAAAGTTTTAAGCTCATTTGTTTGAGGATTAAATTTTATCAACCCCATATTGTAGGTACCTATCCATAACAAACCGTCCTTATCAACACATGCCTTAGACATTAATATTTGACCGAATTGATTTGGATTGGAACTATCGGCACCCAGTACACATTGAAGCGTATCACGTTCCCGGTCATATTTGAACAAACCATTATCCCGACCGATAACCCACAAGGAGCCATTGTTATCTTCAACAAAAGATCCCTTTGTCCCAACAAAAGTCGTTTTCTTAAATGGGTAATGTTTCTTTTTTCGTGTTTTCAAATCGATCCGATTCACACCATCGCGATCGCTATACCAACCCTGTCGATACTTGTCTATAAAAAAACTGCCATTGGTTTCAACTGCTGTTTTTTCTTTTGGAGTTACACGGCTCATTTGCAAAGTATTGGATTCAATGACACCAATACCACCTCTATCGGATGAAAACCAAATGTTATTTTGTTCATCCGCCTGAATGCCCGTGACAAAGTTGGTCGTAAAATTTGTAAAACTTTTGAAAGATACACCGTCATATCGCACAGGACATTGTCTTGTACCAAACCACATGAATCCTAACTGGTCGCGAGTGGCCGATAGAACTGTGTTGCTGGGAAGTCCATCTTTCGATGCAATGATTTCGAATGTAATAGCAGGTAGTTGCGCGCAGCCCTCCTGAGTCCAGAAAAGCGCAGCAAAGAAAAATAATAGTACGCTTGCTCGCAGCATAATGTAAATGAAACTGAATTTTTATGAATTTAATATCCTTTCCGAATATCCTTTCCGAAAATAATAGAAAGCTTTAAAGGATAAGGTAATTTTCCCTTTTGGGCATACGATCGCAGCAATGTGGCACACAAACTATTTCAAAAAATAAATTCAGTTAACCCATCGTTGCATTAGCCTGAAATAATTCCTAGTTTAGTATACGTTTTGAGCCCCTCGAACCGTAGTGAGGGAGTTGACGTTTTGCTTGAAACAGTGTTGATTTGCTATTTTAAAGTGTTCCTATTTTTTTCCAACCCATAATCCTATGGATAATCACGAAGTTGAAATTCTGATTGTAGAAGATAATCACGAAGATGCTGAACTCTGCATTCGCGCATTGAAAAAAAATCACCTGGCCAATAATTTGATTCATGTGATAGATGGTGCAGAAGCATTGGATTTTCTTTTTGCACGGGGCACATACTCCCAGCGGGATGTTAATAATGTACCAAAATTAATTCTGCTGGATTTAAAAATGCCCAAAGTAAATGGCTTGGAGGTACTTCAAAAGCTCAAGTCAAACGTACTCACCAAAACGATTCCGGTTGTTATCCTAACGTCGTCAGCCGAAGATCCGGACATTAAAAAATCATATGAATTAGGTGCCAATAGTTATATTGTTAAGCCCGTCGAGTTCAATAATTTCGCCAAGACCATAGCAGACTTAGGTATGTATTGGATGGTGATTAACAGAGTTAGCTAAATCAAGTTGGAGGAATAAACAAATTCAGTAAAACTGAAGTTTACATTAAACGTTTCTCATGAATTTTTTCACTTTTCGATCAATAGTCGTTAGCATCCGCCACTATCGAACCGGTTTTTGGTTTGCTACATGGATGACGATTGGGTTCATACTTTGCGAAAATAAAAGCATCGCCCAAGTTCCAACAGATCAAACAACTTCGATGGCACTCAAAAAACTGAGCATCGAAGAACTTATGAATATAGAAGTGACTTCCGTTTCCAAAAGGTCGGAAAACTTATCAGAAGTCGCATCGGCGATTCAAGTTATTACGCAAGAAGACATTCGGCAGTCAGGTTATTCTACTTTACCTGAGGTGTTACGGCTGGCAACAAATTTACAAGTAGCACAAGTCAATGCAAGCCAATGGGCTATTAGTGCCCGTGGTTTTAATAATACTCTTGCTAATAAATTATTGATATTGATTGACGGTCGTGTGGTATATACACCGATGTATGCCGGCGTATTTTGGGATGTGCAAAATCTTTTGCTCGAAGACATTGAACGCATTGAGGTAATTAGTGGGCCGGGTGGTACTCTTTGGGGTGCAAACGCCGTGAACGGGGTGATCAACATCACTACCAAAAACTCCGAAGACACAGCAGGTTTGTTTGCAGAAGCAGCGTTCGGTACAGAATTGCGTGGCCTCGGTAGCCTGCGTTATGGCGGAAAAATTGTCAACGGTCTTACTTACAGGGTCTATGGTACGGCGTTTAAGAAGAATAGTACCGTACATCCTGATGGTTCAAGCCCAAACGATGGATGGACAATGGCGCAAGGAGGTTTCCGTGTTGATTGGAACGCTGGCAAAAAAGAACTCCTCTCATTACAATATAACGCCTACAATAATAGACCAGATCCGGATGGTAATAACCCAATCGTAGCAGAAGGAAGTAATATCGTAAGTCGCTGGATACATAGTACGGATAGATCGGATCATCAGCTTCAGATGTATTATGATCACACCTGGAGGGATTTTCGCAATGGGTTTGCAGAAGATTTAAAAACATACGACGTAGACTGGCAACATCGCTTTTCATTAGGAGAAAGTCATAAAATTATTTGGGGTCTTGGTGTTCGAGCAATGGATCACAAGGTTAAAAACATCGAGTTACTTGAATTCCTGCCCGCAAATAAAATGCTAGCTCTATATAATGTGTTTGTGCAAGATGAAATTACGTTGTTTGAGGGCCGAGGTCGCCTTACCGTAGGATCAAAGTTTGAACATAATTCGTATACAGGTCTTCAATTTTTACCAAGTGGTCGGCTAGCATACACTCCAGCCATCGGTCAAACAGTCTGGGCCGCGGTATCGCGTGCGGTCCGTACACCTTCGAGACTCGACCGAGAATTTTTTCTATCATCGGCTCCCGGGGTACCTTCTTTAGTAGGGGGTGAATTTGAATCCGAGAAATTATGGGCTTATGAATTAGGATGGCGTTGGCAACCAATGAACACATTTTCATTTTCTCTCAGTACATTTTATAATATTGTTGATGATATCCGTACCGTTGAGCCAGGACCTGCCTCTCAGCCGTTCCCGGTTACGTTAGGCAACGGTGTTGAAGGACATGCTTACGGCGTTGAATTATCAACTACATTTCAGGTAAAAGACTGGTGGCGCCTTCGCGGCGGATACACATTTTTGAAAAAGGATCTGTCTGTGAAATCTACCAGCATGGACCTCAACCAGGGCACTGCCGAAAGCAATGATCCCGAACAGCAATTCCTCATCCAGTCTACAACCTCCTTGGCTCACACTATCGAATTTGGAACTATACTTCGATTTGTTGACGCACTTCCATTGCCTCATGTTGCCGGTTATGTAGAATTAGATATACGACTTGCTTGGAGTCCAACTAAAGCGATTGAACTTAGTGTCGTAGGGCAAAATCTATTTGATAGCGGGCATACAGAGTTTGCAACGTCCTCTCGCATTCCACGTGAAGTCCAACGCAGCGTTTACGGGAAGATTGTATGCCGGCTATGAAGGAGCTTTCAGCAAAAAAAAACGAAAAAAGTATGGTAAATTGTTAAATGGTATGGTGACGGAAATAGACAAACGGCGACCCTATTTAATAAAGTGGAAGCGGGCTGTAATTCTTCTTACCGTAACTTTTGGAATATTCGGATCTACCACTCTCCCACAACATAAAGAATCCCCGGAGTACCAGGTCAAAGCTGTTTTTCTTTACAACATTGTGCAATTTGTGGAATGGCCTAAAGACTCTATCCAGAATGAAACCAGCCCAATAATCATTGGCGTTCTCGGAATCGATCCTTTCGGATCTTACTTAGATGACACTGTGCTGGGAGAAGAAGTAAATGGACATCCGCTGATTATTGAACGTTATGCCTCTGCACGCGATATCAAAAATTGCCATATTCTTTTTATTCATTCAGAATTGGTTCCTAAGCTAACTACTATCTTAAAAAATTTGAAAGGCAAAGGTATCCTTACCGTCGGCGATGCAGCCAATTTTGTCAAGCAGGGTGGAATGGTGCGATTTTTTACGCAAGAAAATAAAATAAAAATTCAGATCAACCTGAAGGCAGTGAAGGAAGAGAACATAACGATAAGTTCTAAACTATTGAGATTGGCAGAAATCGTTGACCCAACATAATATAGAATGAAGTTAAACGACACACCGATCCAGCAAAAATTGATGACAGTCATCATGACTACCTGTGGAGCGGTACTATTTTTAACCTGTTCCGCATTTTTTGCCTATGAATTTTTTACGTTTCGCCAAACCACGTTACGCGAACTTTCAACGCTCGGGGAAATTATAGCAACAAACAGTACAGCGGCGTTGGCTTTTGACGATCGGGAAGAAGCGGCAGAAATTCTGACAGCACTTAAAGCTGAAAAGCATATTGAAGCGGCAAGCTTGTATGACAAAGATGGAAACTTGTTTTCGACGTATCCTGACAGTTTACCTGCCAGTAACTTCCCACAGCATCCCGGAGATTGGAGTTATCGTTTTGAAGAGTCCGATGTATCCGGATTCCAGCCGGTTATTCAATCTGAAAAACGGCTTGGCTCTCTTTATCTTAAATCTGACTTGAAGGCCATTAATGAGCGATTCCAGCTTTATGCTGGTATTATGGTCTTAGTTGTACTCTTGTCTTTTTTGTTGGCTTATATCCTATCCAAATGGCTTCAGCAAGGAATATCAAAACCCATATTGATGTTAGCGGAGACTGCGAAAGCAATTTCCATCAAACAGGATTATTCCGTTCGGGTTCAGAAGCTGGGGAATGATGAATTGGGACTCCTTACCAATGCCTTCAACCAAATGCTGGCGCAAATTCAAAAGCAGAGCGTGGATTTGATCGAAAGCGAAGAACGCATCCGGGCCGTACTCAACTCAGCCTTAAGCGCAGTGATCGTCATGGACGCAAACGGAATCATTACCGACTGGAACCGGCGCGCTGAAAAAATGTTTGGACTGACTTCAGATGACGCAATAGGCAGGGAGTTGGCTGAGACGATCATTCCCCTTAATTATCGGGAAGCCCACCGGGAAGGGCTCAAACATTTTATGATGACGGGTCACGGGCCCGTAATTTCTCAATTTCTGGAGTTAAGCGCCATGCATCATGATGGCACAGAGTTTCCGGTGGAATTGTCCATTAGCGTGTTAAAGACAAATGATGTGACTACATTTTGCGGCTTTGTCACAGACATTACCACACGCAAGAAAGCTGAAGAGGAAATAAAAAGTTTTAATCAAAGACTCGAGCAAATGGTTTCAGACCGTACCCAGGAATTGGAAATGGTAAATAAAGAATTGGAATCATTTTCGTATTCTGTGTCCCATGACCTCCGGGCTCCTTTGCGATCCATTCACGGCTACATGAATATTTTTGCTGAGGAATATTCCAATAAATTCGATGATGAAGCAAAAAGGTTAACAACCATCATCATGAACAATACTCAAAAGATGGGTCGCCTGATTGATGACTTACTGGCATTTTCTCAGCTTGGAAGAAAAGAACTAATAATGACGCATGCCTCCATGAAAAATATAGTGGAAAATATCTGGGAAGAGTATCGGAGAGTGGAAGAAAACACGAAGATCAAATGCGAAATATCGGAATTACCTCATGCGTATGTTGATACCGTAACGATGCGTCAGGTTTGGGTTAATCTCATTTCCAACGCCATAAAATACAGCCGTCAAAAAGAATTACCAAGCATAGAAATTGGTGCTGAGGAAAAGGAAGGCATGGTAATTTACCATGTTAGAGACAACGGAGCCGGATTCGACATGTTATATTACGACAAACTATTTGGTGTGTTCCAGCGGTTACATTCACAAAAAGAATTTGAAGGCACTGGTGTCGGCTTAGCTATAGTACAACGTATTATCTCCAAGCATGGTGGGCGCGTATGGGCTGAGGCGAAGCCAAACGAGGGCGCGACCTTCTATTTTTCGGTTCGCAAAAGCTAGTGCCCCGCGCGGCGCCTTAGCCTAAATGACGTGGCTTGCTGAACTTAACTTTGTTTTATTTTTAAAAAATCTTAATTTTAAACGAGTCCATCCAATTCCCTTCGAGAGTATCCTATGCTCAGATCCGTTGTTTATTCACACAGCCCTTGAGATGTGTGGAATTTTAAAAGATAGTTGTAATGCATACATAAAAATGCAGTAAGCATTTTTATGGCCTGATCTGATTAGAATAACGTTTGTTAATCAGCTTTAGATGAATATAATCTTAGTGGAATTAGAAGAAAGATGGATATTTTAAATACCATACTCGATAACATAGATCGTGCCGTCATAATCACGAAACCTTCCGGTGAAATACTTTTTTTTAACAAAGAAGCGTTGCACATCTTCGGAACGTTAACTGAAAAAACAATGAACGTGGGTGATAATTTGCTGGAATTTGCCAGCAAAGACCGTAGAAGTGCTGTAAGCGAAATACTTTCTGAGATAGATGTTAAAAAAGAGCCGATTAAAACCTGGGGTGAGTATATTCAATTGCACGGCATTAACCTGTATCTTGAGCTCAATTTTATCCCCATGCTGCATGAGGATAAGGAACTTTTATACATCATTATTTTATTATCGGATATAACAGCCCATAAAGTCTTCGAGAAAAAAATCCGGGCGGAGGCAGCCAATGTCGAAAACCTTATTAAAAAAGCGAATGCGGTCATTATGTCAACAGATAGTCGCGGATACATTACAAACTGGAACGATCACTGTAGCACAATAACCGGCTTCGAAAAAAACGAGGTGTTTGCAAAAAGGATGATGGATATAGTTATACACCCGGATCATCGTCCTCCCTTTATGGATCTAATGAACCGTGTGCTTAATAAGGAGCTGGTCCAAAATTGTGAAGTACCCATCCTAACAAAAGAGGGCAAAAAGCTCACTTTTTTAATGAGCGCTACCCCCCAACTTACCACCACCGGCCAAGCTATCGGAATCACTTTTGTGGGACAGGATGTTACGGAGCTAATTGAATACAGGAGGTCATTGGAAGAAAAAATAGAAGAAAGAACCATCGAGCTCCGGCTTGCTTTACAAAAGGAAAAAGAGTTAGTGGAAATGAAAAGTCGGTTTGTGTCTATAGCCTCACATGAATTTCGTACACCCCTCTCGTCGATTCAGTTTGCTGCTAATTTTGTAAAACAATATAATCATCGTATAGAAAAACCAGAGAGAGATCAAAAGCTCGATAATATTGTTGAACAGGTAGGACACATGACCTCTTTATTAGATGATGTATTGACTTATGGGAAAAGTGAAGCCGGGAAAATTAATTTGATTACATCTAACATTAACTTCCAGGAGTTTGTTATTCGAATAACGGAGGATGTCGAGCACAGCACTAAGAATACGCATAAAATAAGAACTGAACTTCATAACACGCCCCTTCAAATAGAAACCGATGAGAAATTATTAAGAAGCGTTATGTCTAATCTTCTGACGAATGCGATTAAGTTTTCACCCGGTAAGGAGCAAGTTTATTTAACAATTTCCGGCATTCAAAATCAGATCGAAATCCGGGTTCGTGACGAAGGGTTGGGCATACCTCCCGATGAATTGGAAAAAATATTTGAACCTTTTCTACGAGGGAGAGAAGTAGCTGCTATTCCTGGAACAGGACTCGGACTTTCTATAACGAAAAAAGCCGTTGAATTACTTGGTGGAGCTATTCAAACCGAAAGCAAGCTCAATCAAGGCACCACTTTTACTGTACTTATGCCCTTGCTTAATTCTATACATCATGGCAAAAATTAAAGTCTTGTTAGCAGATGATCATCAATTGATTCGAGATGGACTTAAATCGATGATAGGCGCCCTGGAAGATATTGAAGTCAGTGGTTCCGTAGCCTCGGGTGAAGAGGCCATTAATCAGTCCAGGCAAAACAGGCCGGATGTAATTTTAATGGATATTTTGATGACTGGAATGACAGGCATTGAAGCTACACGTTGGATTAAAGAATCGGACCCTGCCATCAAAATAATTTTGGTCACTAAGGAAATCAGTAAGGAATATGTATCCGCCGGAATAAAATCAGGTGTGGATGGATATTTACCAAAAGATGTTACGAAGGAAACCGTGATAGAAGCCATTCGAACCGTCCATTCGGGCAATAAATTTTTTAATGACGCTATCATGAAATTGGTCTTTGAGGACTTTTATTCTCACGAAAAGTTAAAACCCAATACCAAAAAATTACCGAATGATCTCACCAACCGAGAGTATGAAGTCATGTGCTGGGCTGCATCGGGAAAAACAAATAAAGAAGTCGCCGAAGGGCTTTTTATAAGTGTCAAAACAGTCGAGACCCATAAGACAAAAATTCTTGAAAAACTGGGCTTGAAGAATACTTCCGAACTCGTTAAATATGCTATTGCAAATAAAATTATCACATTGGATTAAGGGTACTTGCCAGAAGGAAAAAGACTTAAAAAACCAGTTCACTCTTACTGCTTAACCCGAACTCAGGTTTGTAAATAATAGCTCCTGCCGGACCCGGCCGCCAATGTGTCTCTTAAAATATGGGTTTGGCTTACCTATTTACGCCAGATGATTGGCTAATTCAAGATCGACGATGGTTCCCTCACCGTAGGTAGAGTGAACGCCGATGCGACCGTTCAACTTATTGACTGTTTCTTTTACAATATACAGTCCCAACCCTGCGCCTTTGCTCCTAACGGTCCCTCTGAAAAACATATTAAAAATCCGCGATTTATACTCTTCCGCAATTCCTATTCCATTATCCATAAAAGAAAGCGTCGCTTTTTCCTTAGTGATCAGTACCGAGATTTCCAGCTTACATTTCTCTTTGTTAATGTCTTTATAGTTTATCGCATTGGAGATAAGGTTGTTAATAATCACGGTGATCCTATAGGCATCAGAATAAAACGCATGGTCGGCCTTTATGGTAATGGTGGTCTCCATATTTTCAAACCCTTCCAGGTATTTCAACTTCTCTAAACTCTCTTCAATAGTCTTTCTAAAATCGATCCTTTGATAAACAATTTGCTGACGCGAATTTCTAGAGTAATCCAATATCTCCTTTAATGTATCATCTAATTTTGTGATGCTATGATTCATCATGGCAAAATAATCATGAAAATAACTCCCTCTATCAGTATCCTCCCGCGTTGCTAAATCCAGTAACCCTAAAACCGACATTAACGGTGCCCGAAGGTTATGCGAGACACTGTAAATAAAACTATCCATCTCCTGGTTTATTTTTACGAGTTCTTCGTTTTGAATCCGAAGCTCGGCTTCCGCAAATTTCCGCTGGTCTTGCAATTCGCGTTGTCTTAATGCATTTTGAATCGCCAATGGCAATCGTACGAGATTTGATTTCAATAGGTAGTCATCAGCACCTTCCTTCAAACACGTCACTGCAAATTCCTCAGACACCGTTCCCGTGACAAGAATGAAGGGAATGGATGGGCCCAATTGCCTACAAACTTTTAAGGCTTCAAGAGAATTGAATTGCGGAAGAGAGTGATCGGATAGTATAACGTCAGGGTTGTAATTGGTTATCGCTATTGAAAAATCTTCTTTGGTATCAACCCGTTTGCTCTCGAATAACAATCCAGCTTTAATCATGGATCTGCCAATTAATTCGGCATCATCCCGTTCATCCTCCAACATCAAAATTTTAAGCTTATTTTTCATAGGATATTCCGGTTAAGGAATAAAACAAATTTATACAACTCAATTCCCCGTCACAAGTGTAAATAGAACACGTCATCCCCTGTTTTTTCACTGCGTGGAATACCCTGAAGATAGCCCTAAAAAATCTAAAAATCACGTTTTACAGCAAAATTTTTGAAATGATTTTTCCTATATGATTAAGGGCATTCATATCTTTTTTTTCGTTCAACGGTTGATTTATCTGTTTTGGCACAGTTACTGAAATAAAACGGTGACTCACCTGGCAGATACACGCAGCAAGTCAAAATGCTGCCGAAACATCATGGGATGTAATACCAAAAAGGTGTTGAATAATTGGATCCAGCTCTTGAGTAGTGCCTTTGAAATGATATGTGGTATGAATGTGTGTGAGCGATGTATTTGGTACGAGGGCCGCAGCAGGAGAAGAACTTTCCAATTCATAAAAAGGTCCTAACGGCTTGGAGCCCGGAGCAGGAGGCCCATCGTTGTAAGCATTTAGTGCATCACCTTTGTAAGGCTCTTCTTGTATGGCCCAGAGTGAGTTAACATATTCTGTAACATTTTCGGGTTTGCTATAAGTTATCACAGTCAGAACTCCATTCGCGGCGTCATAACTGCCAAGCCACAGGGGTGCATTTTCCGGTAAAAAGCCAATTTTGCTACGATAATTGCCGTCGGCCTTGAAAAAAATTGTCTTTCCAGCCATCTTCAAGCGGTCGTCTGGTACCCGCCCAAAATAATTGTCATTTACAATTTCACGAAGCGCTTTGCCAGTACCTTGGTAAGGAGCAATGACCGTTGTAGCAGGAGAAGGATTAAACATTCCTAAAATCCAAATGGATAACAAACCCGTTTCTTTTTTCCACGTCTCCCTGCCAATGTTTTTAAGTTGATTAATCGTCTGGTAAGCTACCAGCGAAACTCCGGGCGCAGAATCGATCTTAAGTTCATCCAGCGCTTCACGAAGTTCAAGAACTTTTACTTTCCGTTTCAATGCGATTTTAAAAAGGGTTCCTGAATAATTCGTGAGCGATGCTTCCTTCGTAAACACTGCCTCCCCTCTTGACACAGAATCAATAGTAAACGGCTCCAGGTCAATGAGTCTTGGTACATACCAATTGTCCAACGTAAATTCTTTACCCTTTGCGAAGTAAATCGAATATTGACCACCTTCAGGCCCAAGCCAAAGTCGGTCCTCACCACCAAATACGTTGAAATGCTTGGAAGTATCACCCGATAGAAATGCCGCCCGGTTAATCCAACCGTAGCTAAAACCCTCATATCCTTCCGAAGTACTCGTCATTACTCTTCCCTGCAAAGCAGCTGATACTGCGAGTTTAGCGTCACCGTTAGAATTTTGCAGCTCAATTATCTTGGTGTATTCCGTCAGAAAATTTAGATCATCTTTAAATGTAGCGGCTTTGCTTTCTCCTCCGGCACCACCATTACCACCAACGTCCCGCTGATTTTTCGAACATCCGAAAACGAAAAACGAAATTGCGATGGTCAGAATGAGATCATGCTTATCAAGCAAACACGAGGTAAGTAGTGTTATCATATTTTGAGGTTAAGGCTTCTGCAAGGTAAGGGATTCGTTTTACTCTTTAATCGAAGTAGGGAGCAGAGGTTTACACATAATTTGGTGAATAATCAAAAATGTGTTGAATCGCGTTGCCCGGACCCTGGGCATTTGAATATGGAGCACGTTTGAGATACATTCAAACTCTCTCCGGTCACAGTTCAGGCAAAACCCCGAAATCTATTGATCAGGTATCTATCTACAAGAGACTTAGCGATGTTGTAAATCCGATCGAAAAATTGAAAATTGAATTTTAACGTGCAGAACTGATGTCAAATTTATTACAATTTCTTCTTTTTAATTACTTAGTCATCTGCTTGGTTATCCCCGTAACCGGACAAGACAATGATACCTACGCACGTGAAATCCTGAACAACAAAAATGATAGTATATTGAAAAGCATAAATGACTATCGCCTTAAAATATTAAAATATAATGAATCAAATCTCTTGATGATGAATCTATATGAACGACAGGCGGATAGCATGTTAAATGTCATCGACAAATCAACTCTAACTCAAGGGAAACAAAGAATATTTAAGGATTTAACTACCTTATCAGTAAACAATATTTCAAACGACGTTTATTCCAAAGTAAAAGAACTTGACCAAGCATTGGCGATAACGTTCAATAAATATATTTCCCTGACCTCGTTATATGATCTGGATCGGAAATATTACCAGCAAACTATAATTAAAAAGAAATTCAAATCCTGGGAAGCAGACATAGCTGAGTTCATACACAATAAATCAATCGACTATTATAATGCAGACAAAATAAAAGTAGAAGACGCCGTTTTCTTTGATGAAGTTAAAGTCTATAAATTCAATACAGGAGATGTCATTGCAGACCTTGGAGCAGGTTCTGGTTATTTCGAAAAAGTGCTTTCAAAATATTGCGACAACTTGATAGTTTACGCAACCGATATTGATTCTGCAACAATTACTCGCCTTACAACACAGCTAACGTTTTTAGAATTAAATGATAAAACGAATATTACCTATGTCCCGGTTTTGGGAGATGATAAGTCAAGCCACTTGCCGTTCAATAGCTTTGATAAAGTCATTATAAGAAATACGTTTCATCATTTTTCTTACCCCAGGGAAATGCTTGAAGACTGCAGAAGAATTATGAAAAAAGAAGGAAAGCTTTTTATTGTCGATATTTTAATTGACGAAGTTTCCAAAACACCACAATGTAATTTTCATTTAACCCGGAAGGTATTTTTGAATTATTTAAAGGGGAGTGGATTCATTTTAATAAATGAAACTAGGCTCGAATATGATAATTTCAAATGTTTCGAGTTTCAGTTAGTACCTTAAGGGAAAATAAATAGCCCAGTTGGCTGGGGCATCCAATGACAGAGAAATTTTTAAAAGCAAAACACTGGCAATTATTCCTATTGACTTTTGGGATACCTATTATATTTCAATTCGTCATGATGGGGACAATGCTAGCGAACATCGGAAGTGGAAATGATCCTGACATGTCATTTATGTTTAGTTATATGAAGTTTTTTCCCATAATAATGATACTGCTCGTGGGAGTATTCTTTGGTTGGTTTTGGTCTGTAGTAACAGGGCTTCAAGCCAAAATTCCTGAAGAAGCTAGAATGAGACTGACGAGGTTCAAAATTTTCTTTTTCATTCCGCTTATTTACCTATTGTTTTTTTCAATACTCATCGGCGGAACCATGACTGGAATGATGAGTGGCCCAAGTGCGCCAGATCCTGGAATAATGGTTGGATTGCTTACCATCATTGTGCCCCTGCATCTATTTTCAATGTTCTGTATTTTTCATTCAATATATTTTGTTGCTAAGGCGTTCAAGACCGCTGAACTTCAGCGAAAGGTGACCTTCTCCGACTTTGCAGGAGAATTTTTTATGATTTGGTTCTATCCCATAGGAATATGGATTGTGCAGCCGAAGATCAATAAAATGGTAGAAGAATGAAGTACAAATGGCGAGTAGGCGGACCGCTAGTGGATAGCCAAAGGCAGATATCAACATCAGAGTTTAAACATTACTTCCACACGTTTGCCCTCGTATCGAACCTCTTTGATTTCTCCGCCTGGCAGGATCTCGATTTTGAAAATTCGCTGATGTGCGATATCACTTAACCCGCTATGAGTAGCCGGTTCCAGTGTTAATTTTTTAACCTTATCATCCCATACCAAATGTGTCTGTGTACTTCTCCCGTTCAGATAGTCCTGGCTTGTTCCATCATCTTCATACAGCGTATAATCTCCATTCGCTCCGGTGTAAATTTTAAGCGTGGTTGGTTCCTGAACCATTTCACCTGTGTATTGCCTTATGGGATCGAAAGGTATGATGGCTCCGGCTCTTACGTACAATGGCATTGTCGACAGGTCTACTTCACGCGAAATAGTTTGTCCTCCTTTTTTCTTTTCGTTTGTCCACCAATCGTACCAATCTCCTGCCGGTAAATAAATACTCCGACTTTTCGCGCCCTTCTCGAATACAGGCGCTATAAGAAGATCACGCCCCCACAAATACTGATCACCCATGCCCCGTACGGTTGTATCTTCAGGATAATGAAGCCACAGGGCACGCATAAGAGGCATTCCACTATCGCGTGCCTGCCAGGCAAGCGTATACGTATAGGGCATTAGTTGGTAACGCAATTCGGTATATTTTTTTGCTATGGGTTCAATCGATGGGTTGTTCAATTCGGATATGTCCGGATATTTGTTTCCTTCAAGCGGTCCCAGTTCACTTAACCCCCAGCCCCAGGGTAAGCGTGTCCACCAGGTTCTTCCGTGTGCACGAAAGGAAGCGCAAAACGAGGCAAACTGATGCCAGCGCAGGTAGAGTTCCCCTGTTAGTTCTTCGTTAGGATAAAATCCACCAATATCCGAACCCCAGAAAGGTGCTATACTCAACGAATAATTGATACCCACGGCGACCTGCGCTTCCAGTGTCTTCCAGGAAGAGTCCGTGTCTCCAGACCATACCCAACCTCCCCACCGGGCAATACCCGGATAGCCATTCCGATGCAAACTCCACGGCCGGACACCAGGTGCGGATGAAAGGTGTCCTTGATAGTACAACTGGTGTCGTTTGATGCGTTCGAAAAGATCAAACCAGTCACCCTCATCCGGCCAGAAAGCATCGACACCTTTTTTCACCAGATCCTCATGCTGTTTCCAATAGTTACTGATGTGCGACGCATCCATCGCTTCGCCAGCACCGGGAGGTATGGATCCGTGAAGGGTCGGCAGCTTATCTCTATCCCATGGAACCATGTGTAACACAACCTTTACATGACGGTCGTGCATATCTGCAATAACCGATTCCGGATTTCTTTTAAAAATCTCAGGATTGAATTCAAAGGAAGGTTGCATTTTGTTCCATCCCCTAGGTGTAAAACCTGTGCCTAAATAAATGACGGCATCCAGGGGAATTTTCTTGCGTCGGAAACTATCTATAATTTCGATCATCTGTGCATCATCCTCCAATGTCCGGTGCGATTGCATATAACCCAGGGCCCATTCGGGAGGCATTACAGCCGGACCTGTTATTATTGAAAAATCCTTCATGAACCGTGCGGGATCATGCGTATCGAAAACAAAAAAATCATAGAGTCCCGGCACCATTCTTTTGGCTGGATGAATTCCCTTGCCATAATTTGATTGCTGGTTCCCTTGCGTTTGAGGGGTACTGTCATTTTTGGCCGGTTTCCACGGCGTGAAGAAACCCTTGTCTTTCCGCGTCAGGTCAACCAATACCCATGGCGTTGCCACGAAAAGTCCCCAGCCTCCGGTACCGACCAACATGGCGGCAGGGTTTCTCGATCCATAGGCATCCGCCTGCCAGCGAGGCTTCATGCTGTCCACGACTCCTGACCGATCGAACTGAACGGGGTGAGTACGCCAGGGAGCACCACGTGCTGGTTTTGGACCGCCTTCTCCCAGGCCTAATAACGGCTGACCATCAAGTTTAAAAGAAAGGCTTCCGTCATTTTCAAAAACAATACGCTGAATATCCTGCCCTTTGCTGTTTGTTATGATCACTGTTAATGGGCCCGGCCTTACTTCAACGGTAAGATTTCCGATCTTTTTTGTGACCGCTTTGCTGAGACTATGCAAACTGATCGCGGGACTTGAATATTTTTGTTCCGCCACTGCAGGAGTATAGGGAAAATCATCGGTAAAGCTAAGTGGCTTAAGCGTGATCCGAACACTTGAGGCGGTGGCCATGCGAATATCCAGTTGCGCTGGCTCGCCCGCAGCCGTGATTTCCTGAGCATGTAATTCAGGAAGAATGCCATAGGCAATGCTGAATAGAAAAAACACAAAAGAATAATGGTTTGGCATTATCTCATTCGTTGATATACTAATGTACCGCTATAGTATGCTTCCTACCAAACTTTTCATTTCGAACCCAACATTATTAATTCATGGTAAAACTTTGAGCAAGGGTCTGGGTGATTTTCATTCATCGAGGTAGAAGAATAAATTCAGTTACGCCGGTAAGTGAAAGGCTACCCGCAGTAAAAGCTATGAACATGTAATGTAGTGAGGTAATTTAAAGTGCAAAGTAACAGTCGCGACGCTTTTCAGCTTGACAAATCCCTCAACTGCAAGGAAAACACATAATTCAGATGTAGGTTCGTTTGGTTATTTCAATGTCTGCAAGTAGCTTTATCAGCATAGGCAATTAGGTGCAGCTTAGACCGCTTACTATATTCTCTAATCGTTGGTCGCAAATGAAAAAACCCGTTTAACCTTACAAATATGAAAAAGACGATCTTATTGACACAAAACGGACTGAGTAGAACCGTTTCTAAATGGCTATTTATTATACTGGGATTTTCAAATTCAATAAATGGAATTAGAAACTTAGCAGAGACTCCTTTGACAAACTGGGGACTTTGGCTTGGGATCTTACTTTTAGCAAGTGGGTCTCTAATGGCAACTCTTGGTATAATTTTGTTTAACCCGACAAACATTTTTGCCCCTAAATTTATAATAGACGACAATGAAATTCAGATTAGAGAGGACGTGCATGTGAAGACAAAGAGAATAATCTGGAGTGACATAAAAGAAATTACGTATAAATCTTTTGCCCTGGACTTTTTACTAAACGACAACACAAGTAAACTCATACTTCTTCGGACAAATGGAGAGACTTCAATTGAGATAAAGAAATCTTTACGAGAAATTGCAGACAAAAAATCAATAAATATAATCGGTGGTTGACACTCCAGCTGTCAATCGAGCAGGCCTCTCACACCTGAGCGTATCCTACGCGGGTGCTCCACCAAAAGACAAAACGTTTGAATCCTAACTCTCTCCCTCAAAGCCGTTATCTCTTTATATCAATTTCATAGGTAAAACTATCACCCCTATAATAACCCACATTATATTCAATAGGCCGATCACCTGGGTCGCAAACAAGACGTCTTCGGAATAACACAGGATTTCCCTTTTTTATGTTAAGTCTTTTCGCGACATCGGAACTTGCAGCGACAGCGTTAATTTTTTCTTTGGATATAGCGGCTATGGTCGCGTGTTCCTGTTCGATGATTTCATACAAGTGCCGGGAAAAATCTTCTTTACCGGTCAGTCCAACCCGAGGATGGAAATAAGAAATAAAATACACAAAGGGTCCCTTTGTTACACCTCGCAATCTCTCCAGTTTTAGAACTTTTTTACCATCTTCAATCTGAAGAATTTGCGCTACTTCGCTATCGGCATTAGTCCAGGTTACCTTGATGTCAAAATTCACAAATTCAACTCCTTTGTTGTGCATCTCTTCACTGAAACTTAACCAATTGTTAAGCCTGGTGCTGACGGTATTTTTAACGGCACGGGTACCTACACCTTTTTTTCGAACCAGTAAATTTTCCTGCTGAAGTTTGTTCGTAGCCTGACGAATCGTGTTGCGGGATATTCCCAGCCGTTTAGCCAGCTCTATTTCTTTTGGCAATAATTTTCCGTTCTGATATAGCGGACTCTCAATCAACTTACGCATCAGATTTTCAACCTGGACATGCAGCGGCAGAGGGCTGTCATGATCAATTTTATACTCGACAGGGTCGTTCACTACTTTTGCTTTTCCACGCATATCGCTTAAGGTACGTAAAAAGTAAATTTAAGACGGCTTTCACTAACAACAAAATTATGTTCTAATGTACCTACATACAGGTATTCGGGAATCTCGCTCAATACAAACTCAAACGATTTCTGACAAAAAGAGGAACACATATTCAAAGTGGCTTGACAAGTGCGTGGAACAGAAACTAAAACCGTGGTCCTTCTCTGAAAACTACGTCTGCGGTAAGCCCTTTCCATTCATCCGTTCGAAAGGGAATAGCAGGGGGGCCTTCTTTATTGTACAGATCGACCGCACCGGGATTATTATCCCATGCATAACGGATGGCGACGGGCTTTGCAACCTGCGGACAAGTTATCGCCACTTTATTCCCTTCAATTTTTGCCTGGGCCCAATAAAACTTTTGATCACTGCCAGCCATTTGAAACCCTCTTACATAGCCATATTTATCCTTAGTAACCAGTCCCGCACCGGTATTGTCATATTCAACAATAGCACGATTACCTTCTACATTCATTTTTTTAAAAGTAGGTCCTGAAATGAGTGTATCCTTCCTGTAGGCAACTTTCATTGCAGCCAACGCTAACCTAGTACCCACCGCCTCCTTGTTTTTAGGATGAATGTCATTAGCTTCTCCGATGTCAATAGCAGTAGCCATGCCGGTATTTGGCAATCCCAATGCCATAGCTTGAGCCTCCCTTAATTCAGCCCAGTTGCTTTCTTTCGGTACCAAAGACTCAGCTTCATAATTAGCAAGCTGGACAAATAGAAATGGGAAGTCGCCTTGTCTCCATTGCCTCCTCCAATCCTGGATCAATGCAGGAAAGAGGCGTTTGTACTCGTATGCACGGTCAACATTTGATTCACCCTGATACCATATCACTCCTTTTATAGGAAAGGATGTCAGTGGAGCGATGTTCGCGTTATACAATACCGCAGGTGAAGAAAATGGAGTAGCATTCGGTAAATTCGGTTGTCGTATTTTTCGAAAAGCCACCGTTTCATCTTTTTTATACAACCAGTCACCCCACAAGATGGTATTACCCCAGAATGAGCTTGTAGTAAATCCGCCAATTCCGCCAATGTCCAAAACACGAACAACGAGAACATTACCGACATCCTTTAAATATTCAGTCGGCACGGAATAATTACGATGGTTATGGCGGCCATACGTTTCGCCAATCTTGTGGCCGTTCACCCAAACGATATCATAGTCATCAATCTGCGACAGTGAAATTGGAAAATTTTTAAGATCGAAATTTTTCGGTAAATCAAAGGTGGTACGAAACCATACGGCGCCATCAAAGTCCCGCAGGTCGTTTACTTCTTCCCAAGTATTACCAGACACTTTGATCGGTTTCCAATCAGAGACGTCGCTGACAGGATTAAACCACTCCTCGGCAAAACCCACACCTTTATAGTAATGCTTATTCCATTCCCCTTTGATATTTTCGAATGCAGCTTGAAGCTGAGCAAAGTTTTTTCCCTCCTTAACGACCGGTTCTATCAGCGACCTGAACTGCGGAAAATGTAACAGTGCCTCATTGCTCATCCATGTTTCTACGGCGGTGGCTCCCAGGCTATTGTTAATAAGCCCGATGGGGACATTCAATTCACGGTTGATCTGCTTGCCAAAATGATACGCAACTGCGGAAAAAGTCTTGATATTATCTTTGTTCAATGTCTCCCAGCCACTGCTTTTTACATCATCCCTGGGCATGTAATCCATATCGATTTGCACAGTGAACAAACGAATATCAGCGCGTTGAATCAGCGCCGTATCCTTTTCCACATACCCCGTTTGGCCGATATTCCACTGCATATTCGATTGACCGCTGCAAATCCAGACATCACCTATCAAGATATTCTTAAAAATGATCTTATTCTTTCCATGAATGAATAGCTCATAAGGTCCTCCGGCTTCAAGTGCCGGGAGCTCACCCCGCCATTTTCCATATCGATTGGTAATTACCGAAATCGATCGTCCATTCAGCATCACGTTAACTTTTTCATTTGGATCAGCCCATCCCCACACTTGCACCGGCTTCTCGCGCTGCAACACCATATTACTTTGAAAAATTACCGGAAGCCTGACGTCGGCCCGGATGTCAGTTAAAATGAACAGAAAAAAAGTAACGATCGCACAGGGGGACAGAATCTTCATTTTAAGATTTTAAGATTATTGAAAAAAAACTAAGCGTAGCCTATTCGCAATCCAGGAGAAAGAATTTTTCAGCCGAACAAAATCTCTTTAACCCAATCCATGATTAAAACCATTTATTATTTCTTCTGTGCGGACAAAGGCTTTTAGTGTAGCACATTGTTGACCTTCTGACTCTCCGTATGGTGTAATCGTATATTCACCTACGGCTGCAGGCACGATGAACGTTTCTGCATAGTGAATGATATAGGGCTTAAAGTTACCAGAGGGACTCTCAACAATTGCTTCCCTTCCCTCCACGAGATTGATCACATTTACACCACCGTTCGTAGAATGATGGACTTTTTTGGTAAACCAATGTCGCCGTGTTTCAATAAATTGAAATTCATGAAGGCCGGTTCGTTCCTCAATCCATCCGTCACCTTCCGCAATTTTCTCGACGCGATTGAGCAGATTTTTTTTTGTCCAGGTCTCCCTGCGATCCCATTGAATTACTTTTTCGCCATGGTCAATGTTAATTGGCCGGGGGTTTCCATCCATGCCAAGACGTCCCCAATCCCATAATTTGAATGTAAAAATATAAGGTGTTGCGCTGATTTCAAGTACAACGCAATCCCTACCCGAACAATGAATAGTACCAGCCGGTATCAATACATGGTCGTGCTTTTTAATGGGCCATTGCTGAACGTATTTTTCAGCGTTGAAATCAGAATTACCCTGCTGCGCCTCTTTAAGCTCCTCAATCATCCGATTTGGATCGGCATCGTCATTTAATCCTAAATAGACATGCGCGCCGTCCCGCGCATCCAGCATATAATAACTCTCATCCTGCGTATACTCCATTCCAAAGTGTTCCTTGATGTATTGGGTTGTCGGATGAACCTGAAGACTCAGATTTCCCCCGTCCATCGTGTCAAGAAAATCGAAACGAATCGGAAATTCCGCCCCAAACTTTTGATACACTTTCTTCCCGAGAAGCGCTTCAGGTTCTTTAAAAACCAGGTTAATGCTAGGGATTTCAATAGTTTCATCACCAAATCTAAGCAGCAAGCTATTTTCTTCCGGGACACAATCGAATCCCCATGCAAAATTCACTGCTGAGCGGTCAAGGTCTGCCACTTCCTTTAACCATTGTCCGCCCCATGGCCCGGGATCAAAGAAAGGTACAACACGGAAAGGAGTTTTTGTAGTTAATTTTAGTCCTTCAAGAATGGCCGCGCCTGTCACCATTTTCGGAAGACCAGGCTTATTTGTATCGATCACAAAATCCCACCGGTCCATCAATCCGGTTTTATATTTATCGAGCACACGCCAGTCAACAAAATAAGCTTGTTTGTATTGGAGGGAAAACTCAGTATCGTGATTATTTACGCCAAGATTACTAATCACATTACGTCTCATCCGAAGTTGGATTTCCCATCGCGCCATATCGAGGTAAATTAATTTATCCAACTCTCCGGCTACCAGAGCTGCGCCTTCGCCGTAGACAACAATGAGGCCGGTCTTTACTGTCTCAATCTGTTTACGAAGGGCGGCGAGTTTGTCGGCATCAAAAAAAAGGTCCAGTGTAAGGCTTGTCATGTAGCCGAATATGCGGTCATCGGTTACGTATGGGTACGCCATTTCCTCAATTTCCTTTTCTGACTTAAACGCATCCGTACTCTTAAAAAAAGCAACGGGATGAAGTCCTTTGCGCAATGCAGACTCTACTTCGGCGTGTAGTACACCGTGGTAACAATCCACTGCTACAACAGTACGGGTCTGCTGAAATAGCGAAATATGCTTTCGTAATCCGGAACAAATATTATCCCATCCAACGAAACAATTTTCATCGTTTTTACCAACCTCTACTGAAGGATATTTTTCAAAATTCGAAATCATAATTTTTTATACACGATTATTTTATCAGTGTTATCAAGTGATACATCCCTAAAATCCCAGCATATTCAACTTGCTGAGCGGTAACCAGTTCAATGACATGATCCTTGATCCATGTATCTTTTGTTATCATTTCCTGTACATAGGGAATGATAAGTCCTTTACTTTTCATGATGCCTCCGCCGATAACAACGCGTTCAGGGTCATAGGCATGAATGAGATTGATGATCGCCAATGACCAGGCTTTCAAAGAATTCTCCTGGATCCTCATAGCAAGCTTATCGGCCTTCTTGGCATGGTTGAACACAACACTAAAATTTATTTCCGGTTCTTTTGATAAAGCGCTGGCATCAAAATCAGGATCACGGCCCACCAATTTCTCAAGTGCCCAGGTAGAAGCTTCCGATTCAACACAACCAAGATTACCGCAATTACATACATCACCATGAAGGTTAATGGACATATGACCACCGAGGCTACCGGCCAGAAAATGTTTTCCATACAGCAACTTGCCATTGATCATGGCGGCAGTGCCCACACCAGTTCCTAAAGTAATCAACACCAGGTTATCGCACTCCCTACCCGCACCATATTGCCACTCCCCCACTAAAGCCGCGCGTGCGTCATTTTCAAGTACAAGCGGAACATGCCAACGCCTACGCGCCCATTCGGAAAGATTAACCTTTTGCGCATCCGGATACTTTACATATTTCGATAATATTCTATTCTCTTTCGAGTCGACAATACCCGGAAACGCGAGACCAATTCCTAACGGTTCGCATTTATTTTCTATCAATAACCGGTCGGCTTCATTTCCTATTTCCATTAGCCGCTCTTCGAGATTAACATGCGCAGAAGCCTGAATCAATGAGCTGGCCAGGATCTCGCCATCTTTAACAAGACCAATTTTTATTCGCGTCCCGCCCATATCAATTCCTATTCCTGCTTTCATGGAAATATTTGATGTGATGTGCTGATTGTTATCCGTTTTCAAATTCTTAGGATTGCTTCCAGCTTCTTTCAATTTCCTCTAATGTTCTGTTTTTTGTTTCAGGAATCTTACGCCAGGTGAATATCAACAGGATAATAGCGTTAACCATAAACAACCAAAACGTAAAGGCACCCCCTGCGCTTTCCAACAATACCGGTGTCAATTGTGTGATGAGAACAACGCCGATCCACAATACCAACGTTGCGAGGGACATAGCTGTACCACGGATTTTTGTAGGGAAAATTTCCGACATAATGACCCAGGGTATAGGTCCGAGAGAAGATGCAAAACACGCAATGTACCCGAGAATAAAAATAAGGAGCCATGGCCCGCTCACTATATCAAAGTGAAAACATAACCCGGTGCCTAGGAGACATATAATCATACCCGAAACGCCGACCAACAATAATTTTTTCCTGCCAGCGCGGTCAATTAACCACAGTGCTACAAAGGTGAACAGCGTATTTACAATTCCAATTAAAAAAGTTTGCGCTAACGCTGATCCGGAGCCAAAACCTGCGCTCTTGAAGATTTCAGGCGCGTAATAAATAATTGCATTAATACCCGTGATCTGCGAAAACAACGCTAGCATCATGCCAATCGTTATTGCGCGTCGCAGCCCAGGCGCAAAAAGTTCTCTTATGGTACCTGATTCCTCGTTAAGCGTACTTTTAATTTCCTCAAAAATTTGGTTGGCTTTGTCCGTACCATTAACCCGATTTAGAGTATCCAACGCTTCATCATATCTTTTTCGCTTGATCAGCCACCGTGGACTTTCAGGTACCAGGAAAAGCAGAATAAAAAACAATACTGCCGGAAGTGTTCCTGAGCCCAACATATACCTCCATCCCATTTCAATGTTCCACGTTTCATCTCCAGACTCTGCTATTTTCATATTAACAAAATAGATGACGTTAATTCCGATTACGATAGCAAGTTGATAAAGCGTGACTAATCTTCCCCTTTTATCTGAGGGTGCAATCTCTGCGATGTACAGTGGCGAAAGCATCGAAGCAGCCCCGATTCCAAGGCCTCCAATGAATCTGGCTAAGATAAATGTGTTCAGGTCGGGAGGTACCGCTGCTCCTATAGCAGATACTGTAAATAGCACAGCGGTTATTATTAATACATTTTTTCTTCCCCATCGATCACTCAGGTAACCGGCAACCATGGCTCCGAACACACATCCCCAAATGGCGCTACTAACAGCCCACCCTACCATAGCAGGTGACAAGCCAAATTTTATTGTCAATGGACCAATAGCCCCAGCGATAACCGCGGTATCGTAGCCAAACAATAATCCACCTAAGGCCGCTACGATGGATATCTTTATGACAAATGCGGATGATGGTTCTGTCTTTTTTAAAATGATTTCAGTTGCTTCCATTTTCAAATTTTGTTGATCATGTTGCTTTATTTGTTCGAATTAAAAATTATCCGAACAAAACGAGGGCGATAAAGATCTGGCATACGTTCTATGACATCAAAAAATTTAAAACTATTGACATTGTAACTTACCAGCAATTCACCAGGTTTAGAAATCGCCGGGTGTGCTTTAGCATTATAGGTAAATAAGTCCGGATCCTTTATATCTTTTGTTGTATCCCAAACTTTTTTCCGCGGTCCAAAAGGACCTACAGGAGTTGATGCGAACTGCATGTAGATGGTTGGGTAAATACCTCCGTATTGGTAAACCAATGCATATAGATTTTTGCCAATGGGTGTAACGCTTAATTCATTTGATACACTATCTTCAATAGCAACTGCATTGTGAACGCTATTACTCCAATCGCTGCCATTCCAAAATTTCCACGCTGAAAAATCTTCAACGGCTTCATGTTCGACCCGGGCGGCAATCAGTTCTTTCGCTTTTCCCCTGACACCGTATACATAAACAAAGCCGTCCGGGCTGTAGGTATTATCCGATGATGTATTGCTCAGCACGGCGGCCCCCAAAGAAATTTGAATCGAATCACTTTTATTAAAGGGCAATTCTAGTTGACGGTAATTTTCAAAAGGAAATTTGCTATTGCTTGGAACGACCAACAAGTCGTTTCCAACCTCCCGAAAAGGAAAAGCAGAACCATCATTTGTATTACGAATCCGATATGCGAGTATATACATATTGGCATTCGAATGATTTACAAAACCATCTCCTAGCCAGTAATAATCTCCGGCCGTCGTCGCGGGTGTGTTGGGTACAAACAGTGTGGTGGGTTCCTTAGTGAGAGTCTCCTTAACCAGAAAATGAGTTTTTTCTTTTACAGGCTCTTCCCCTTTCAAAACCATAACAGAATTGTTTACCATCTTATAGCCAGGCTGTAATTTACCTTCCTTGATCTCACCTACCATTGTGTCGCTAAAGAGAAACAAAACACTATCATCTGACGATGCATCGGTTCCTGAGAAAGGGATGGTAAAAATTCCATCGCCTCCAAACCACCCTTCCGAACGGTTGAATAATGCTGTCCATTCCGGCGCGGGTTCTACTGTATATTCAATATGCGGCACCTCTTTATCATCCGGATTTTCTGTCTTGGATGAGCAGGAAGATATAATTATTACCACGCTTAAATACAGCAGAATCTGAATTTTCATTAGAGTAATGTTACACAGTATTACAAATCTAAAACAATTTACGTATGTATGAACATATGAACAAATAAAATTGATAATTTTGACAAGATTCAATCGCATTAATTATCAGAATTATGGGTACTCAACTTAACACTTTTGCTGTTTTTGCCGCTTCTATTTTATTGTGGGGATGCGTTCAGCCCAATATAACCAGCCATATCCCGTCGTTGGAAAAGGTTTCAGGCCATTGGGTAAGCGCCGATACCGTAGCTATGGAACCGTCGCTTCGAAATTTTAGAGGCCAGGCGCTCGTCAACAGGGATATGACATCTGTCAGCTGGTTCGCATCAGCACCTTACAGTGGTGGATATCACACCGGTGTAATGAAAATAAATGGCCAAGTACCGCTCACCTCCATGTTTCGATGGCAACCCTACCAAGCCCTTCGAAAAAGTACCTTCGACGGTCTTGACATATTATCTTCTACCAGGATGCTTCCGGATGAAGATGGAATTTTCTGGCGTATTGAACTTATCAATACCTCGGATGAAGTGAAAGATATTCAGGTCGACCTCGATGTCATCGGCTTTATCAGCAAGTACGGCGGAGATTGGCAATGGTGGTATCCCTACCCGAAGATGAACGGAATGACGACGAAACGTGACGAGGAAGTAGAACTGGTTCGCAAACATATTGGTAAAAGCCAACGCGAAGAAGTACTCGTTGACGAACTGGTGGATGGAAAACCCACTGGAAAAAAAACACCGGCTACGTGGCCAACGGACAACGAAATTCTGGCCTGTACAAAATATTCTTCAAAGTCCGGAGAAACCGATGTTCTGATATTCGACTCCGAATCTGACGCTGTTACCGGTTTTGGGTTTATCTCAAAACCAGATACCCTCTTGTCATCGCGAAGCGGTGGTACTGCGCAATGGAAGGTAACATTAAAGCCAGGCGATACCAAAGTCATCGAATATTTCATGACATATGCAAATAGCGAATCAGTTGTAAAACAAAATATACAAACGTGGAAAGGTGCATTTGACAAAAAATTCAGCGCTGTAAAAACAATCTGGGAGGAAAAATGGCAGGAAATCTTTAAACCTAAAAATGCCATACTGTCCGGGAGCTTTCCTGTACTAGAAACGAGTGATACAGTTGCGAAGCGCGTGTACTATGCAGGTCCGCTTACGATGTTATACCTGATGAATACAAATTTGCCGTTGCATAAAAAAGTTATTTTAACAGGTGGACCAAAATGGGGCGCAACGATTTCGTTTTTCTGGGATAATACTGAGTGGTCCACCATGCAAGCTGTAATTGATCCGGTTCAGATGAAAGAAAACATTTCAACGTGGATTAAAATTGATCCTAGTAAATTCTACGGTGTTGATAATTTCGGAGGAAAAGGTGTTGGCAATGCGTATTCAGCCAATTACTGGGCGCTCTTCCAACTCGTTCGATCCTATGTTACTGTAACGAGGGATTATGATTTTCTAAAGGAGGTTATTGGAGGCAAAACCGTCCTTGAAACATTGGAACATTATGCCACGAACTGGGAGCGAATTTCTTCTTACGGAAAACCCGGTTGTACTGAAGAGATCTATAAGCTTGCGGACTTTGGTAATGACGAATGGAATTTGCTGGAATGCGTTCCCACCTACAAACAAATCGTTCCTTCCTTCAATGCCGGCTATATCTGGATGATGCGCGAAACAGCTTCGCTGTATAAAAGTGCTGGTAACAACGGTAAGGCTGAGGATCTAAATTCAAAAGCAGAAAAGATGGTGCCGTTGCTTATGAGTCTTTATGCCGGAAAAGGAGCCTGGAACTGCCTTTATCCGAACCATAAAACTGTTGAAGTCCGGCATTGTCTTGATTTTATGTTTATGGGAAGGTACCTGTCCGCCGATCTTTCAGAGTCGATAAAAAAAGAAATGATCGATTTCCTGTACAGTGAACTGATGACCGATCATTGGATGAGAGCACAATCGCTCCTGGACAGCGCGGCAAAAAATTCAGACCGTCCGGACCATGGACCCCTTGGCGCTTTTGATGGCTGGCCCGCAGGGACAATGGATGCCCTGGTACAAATGGGGTACCCCAGCAAAGCGCTGGATTTTTATCATGCCATAGCGCCGGTTACGCATGAAGGCACCTGGGCGCAGGCGCACGAACTATGGGGTGAAAATAAAAAGAATGCTAAAGCAAAAGTGAGAATTGCGGAACGGGGCTGGCATGCACGCGACGCCATGGCTGGAATAGGAATGTCGCAGGTAATGCTGAAATGTTTTTTTGGATTTAATCCTGATGTCTCCGGAAACGCTATTCAAGCACCTAAAGACATTAACCTGGAGGGAACGTTACATCATGTCCTGTACGGTGGCAAATACCATTCTATAAAACGTCACAACGGAGAAATACATTTTGACGCTGAGTAGCCCAAAAAAACATACCCCACAGTGCGCTACTGGGAGGAGCAGGAGTAGCAATTGCCCATCGCGATTCTATTAACGAGGCAGCAGCCTATGCAGCGAAAAATATCAATCGACAACTTATGTGGAATCCGGAGGTCAGCCTGCTCACAAAAAAAAGTGTGGTCAAACGCAAAGGTTAATAAAATCACACATAATTTTTTTTGAAGAGACGTTGCCCACCATGGAAGCAGCTTATGTAAGACCAAGAAATTTAGTATGGCCTTTGTTTCAGGAAGAACTCGGTGAAATTATTCATCTTGGCTTAGTTAAAAATATAAACATTGAGAAAACCTGGAAGGAAATTGAAAACACGTATCAACGTTTCTATAAATAAAAAAAATACTTCTAATTATCACAATCAATCACGTTTACTGCCACCCACTGAAATTCCCAAACCCCCATCAATACGATAAGCCTGACCTGTAATAAAAGATGCTTTATCGGATGCGAGAAAACCAATTAAATCCGCTATTTCCTCCGGGGTCGCTAGTTTTTTTAAAAGATGCATATCGACACATTCCTGATAAACCTCATCCGGGTACGGTGATTGTTTTATCGCTTCCTGCAACATGGGTGTATCTACCGTTCCGGGGCATACTGCAACGCATCTGATATTCGGTGCATAATCCACTGCAATACTCCGCGTTAATCCCAGCAATGCGGTTTTCGACGTAGTATAAGCAGCGACTTTTTGCTGGCTTATAAACGCCTGCACGCTCGCTACATTGACCACCACACCTTTACCTTTTTTAAGCATGGACGGGATACAATATTTGGAACATAAAAAAGCGCTTTTGAGATTCACATTCAAAACCAAATCCCACTCCTCTTCAGAGGCTTCTGTTACGGTAGCATATTTAACTATCCCTGCATTGTTGATCAATACATCGATTTCTCCAAATGCCGTTATGGCTTTTTCTATTGCATGTTGAACCTGCATTATCTTTGAAACATCGGTTTCATAAAAACCAACGGCAGGCCCATATTTTTCCTGAATGTTCTTGTCAATATCGAGTATGGATACTTTCCCGCCTTCTCGGACAACTAAGTCCACACATGCTTTTCCGATTCCTTTAGCACCTCCTGTAACGACAACATGTTTATCTGTGTACAAAGCCATAGACGTGATTATAAATGACAGACTAAAGGCAAACCTTTTACCCCGAGATTAACCCGGCTAATGTGCCACCTGCCCAAATTAGCAACATACAATTCATTAAAATTTTTCCCGCCAAACGCGATGTTGGTTGGATTACAAATGGTGTGCGCTTCCCAATCTTCAACCAGGACATGAACTGATCGATCCGCTAATACAGTCAAAATTTTATTTGGTGAATAACAGGAAACCAACAAATTTTCATCCGCATCGAAAGCTATTCCATCAGGTACCATCTCATGAAACGTCACGAATATTTCCCGCTCACCTGCGGATCCATCCGGGTTTATCTGTACGCGTTCAATGGTGGGCGCAAATGTACATACGACATAAATGAATGTTCTTTCCAGATTAATAGCCATACCGTTAGAAAAATTAAAGGGGCCATTGCACCATACACTTCCTTTTCCATTCTTATCGAACTTCAGTATTTTGCCACAAACTTGCCGGAAGACGCCACTTTCGCTGACGTACAAGTTTTCTTCAGCGTCAAAACAGATAAAATTTGGGATGTTGAACAGATGGCCATCCACTCCGCTGGCAAAACATGTCAACTGAAAAGATGGGAGATCCAGTTTCCAAATGCATTTCTTCTTTAAGTCACAGACTGCTAACCAATCTCTTGCCGGGCTTAGCGCCATTCCCAAAATAAAGCCACCTGTGTTGGCAACCTCTTCAACATCACCATCCAAAGAGATCCGGTATATCTGCCCCGCTTCACCTCCAGCCCACAACGAACCGTCCGGGTGATAGATAACACATTCGGGATGGTCTAAGCCATCAGCAACGAGTTGAACATCTTGTATCGGGATAGCCATGAGATGGATTCGAAATCGCGCTGTTACTCATTGAGAGTCCTATAATTCTCTGAATACCTTCGATATCATATGACCGTTGATCTTATGATATCAATTTACTTTGGTAATGCTGTAAATTCATACAGGAAAGTTTCCTCCGTTCCCAGACCAAAAACAGAAAGATCAAAATCGATTTCCAATTCTAGTTTTTCGGTAGTAAGAGTTTTTACACGATAGGTTTCTATTTGCGGATTATCGGGGCTAAAAATAGAATGGTACACCATTGTGAACGTCTTTTCATCCTCGGAAAGAGACCATGTATCGTAGACATTAAACCCATCGAAATCACAACCTGGAGTTCCCGTATTAGCGCCAAAATTAAGAGACATGGAGCCATCTATGTTAAACAGGTGGTAGTTATCTTTTTCACATTCTTTGATGTCCTGTACGTTGCCGGCATCGACCCATATTTTCGATTTCAACAACCATTTTTTGCGTGGCAGATTGTCACGGGGAGACAATGTTACCACCAATTGAAGGTCGCTAACGAGTTGTGAGCCATCGGTGCCTTGAGCATG
>CAZAHL010000038.1:0-32532 GCA_964484845.1 uncultured Chryseolinea sp.
TAAAATTAGGTTGCTAATCCAGAAGCTGGAAGAGAAAAAGCAGTGCTGAATGAAAAAAATACTTGGAATATTCATTTCAGAAACTACCGCGCCTGGGCAATCGGACTTAAAGCTTGCGGCTTGTAGCTTTTTCCTGAAGATCCAAAAGTATCCAGACCGACGGCCTTAGTTAAACGACATTGATTGACGATTTTAGATTTGGTGCGTGATTAAAGTTAGCAGGCATTTGACAGACACCATCAATCTAAAATCGTCAATCTAAAATCTACAATATCGACTGGTTCCTTTACAAATTGAATTACTTCTCTAACTACGTCGGGAGACTTCAAATTGTGTCCAAAGCCTTTTGTTTTGATGAGCCTTGAATTTTTCCAGGACTTGTGAATACGTTGCGCATGCTCAAAATCAGTTTCCTTATCTTCTTCATCGTGAATTATAAGTCCGGGAATAGTTAAAGAGGATGCAAAAACAGGTGCTGAGAAAAAAGACGGGTTCCGTTGAAATGTCTCTTCGAACCTATCGATGACAAGCTTAGCACACCGGTCCGATAAGCGGAGTGATTTTTTGTAGAAATTAAAAAATTCCTGCGCCTCACCGGGGGAAGCCAACGCTACAATCTTCTTTGCTGTTAATGCGGGGTTGCGATAAAATGCATAGAAAGTTGCAAAACCCCCCAACGAATGGGTGATGATGGTGTCAATGTCACCAATTCTTTTGATTTGCTCTTCAATGACATCGCTATAGAGTGGAACATGTAGCATTTTCCCGCTAGAAAGTCCGTGCCCCGGAGCGTCAAAGGCATGTACTGTATAATCCTTGCTTAATGATTCTATATAAATTTTCCATCGGTAGGTATGACTTTGCCACCCATGAAGCAATAAAATATTCTTAGGACCGGTTCCCCAACGGTACGTCTGGATATCGATATTTTTAAACTGAAAGGACTCTTTTAACGCGGTATTAAAAAATGACTTTTGTTTTTCATTAATGTTCGCACGGAAGGGACGACAGAAAAGCTCAAAGCCAACCTGGGCGGTTTTTTTTGGGGCCAAGACCGCGAGGGTATTCAAGCTTAGGCCCATTACGTTAGTGAGTAGTTTTTTCATAAATCTAAATTTTAGATACCAATTGGTATCTTTGTAAAGAAAAAAAATCAAATTTCTATTTCTGCAATCTGTTTTTCCAAATGTTTGATAACTCTGATTATATCTTCATCATTCCCGCTTAGCTTGCTCATCATGATAGCCCCTTCAAGCGATGCGATGACAATGGTCGCGTACAATTCTTTATCGATCCCGCGCTTTATCTGTTTATAATGAATGCCTTTTTCAAGTATTGAAATGAGGGACGTGCGCAAACCATTTAAAATTTTCAGAGCCGTTTTTTTCAACTCAGGGTGTGCATCGTCTGCTTCCACGGCGGCATTTAAGAGAGGGCATCCGCCCTCAAACGGTGGGTTGCTAATGTATGACTCAAAGAATTGAAGAACGGCCCGAAGTTTATCGCCTGCCGTAGACTGTCCCTTTACACGATCACGAACCTTCTCGTTCATTAATCCAGACAAATGAATGAGGGTTTCAATTTCAAGTTCATCCTTACTGGTAAAGTGTCTATAGATGGCGCCTTTGGTAAGCCCAGTAGCTTCGGTGATGTTACTCAAGGACGTAGCCTTATATCCTTGTGTATTAAAAAGGACTCCGGATTTTTTCAAAATAGTCTCTTTGGTCGCTTCAGGATTGCGCATATGCAAAGATACCGATTGGTATCTAATTTTACAAATGACAAAGCAAGTCTTCCCGTTTTGAAATACGGTGTAAGGCAATTGTAAAAGAACGTTTTTATAAATTGATATGGCTTTAACGTAGTGGTGAACTAAAGTTAAACTGTCTTATATTAGACAAGGGAAACAGGTAAGGTAATTTGGTAAAAATCTACAAGAAATAGTGCTAGCGCACGATCAGCAAATTATTCAGGATATCCGTGAAGGAAGGGAAGCGCCTTTTCGGGAGGTTTTTAATACCTATTATGAAGGTCTTTGCCAGTATGCTTTTACAATTTTGCGGGATATGGATGAGGCTGAAGATATTGTCCAGGCTATGTTTATTAAGATTTGGGAAAAACGGCAATCGCTAACGATAACACATACTGTCAAGTCGTATTTATATAAAGCCGTACACCATCAATGCATCAACCAGTTTGATCATCGTGCTGTGCGGGAAAAATATCGGGAGTTAAGTTTGATTGAAAATTCCGGAATTCAACTTCCTGAGGTTTTCCCCAATGAGTTGGAGGACCGAATAGTGGCCGCTATAAATTCTCTTCCAAAACAGTGCCGCACAATCTTTATGATGAGCCGGTATCAGGATATGAAATATTCGGAGATTGCCAAAGCGCTTGAGCTGTCCGTAAACACAATTGAAAATCAAATAAGCAAAGCGTTGCGAATACTTCGTACGCATCTTGATGATGAGAATATTTAATCACAAATCAGAGCCAACTTGTGGAAAAGGAAATTGAAGTAAATGATGATCTAATCGCAAAATATCTTACGGGAGAAGCGACACCCGATGAAGCAATTGCGGTACACGATTGGTTAAATGTGTCAGCCAACCAGTTGTATTTTAAAAAATTGCAGCATGCATGGACCGCAACTTTTCCATCAAAAAGGGCCGCGTCTATTGATTTGGATAGCGCCTGGCGAAAAGTTCAAAAACAGCGCACGCTCGAAGCTCTGCCTGTGGGGAAGGGGAGGGGTTTACTACTTCCAAATTCCCCTAAATTCTTTTTTAGAATAGCCGCTTCAATCTTGGCGGTTTTAACTTTCGGTTTAATACTTTATTTAAATTTCCGATCGGAAACATCGTCTACTATATCGATATCGACTACGGATTCATTAAAACATATTAATCTTCCGGATAACTCGGTTGCAGTACTCAACCAAAACACCACCATTTCCTATCCGGAAACTTTTAATACGACGTTTCGCGAAGTTCATCTATCCGGAGGCGAAGCTTTTTTTGACATTGCGCACCTTGAAAAGACACCCTTTATTATCCACACTGAGGTTGCCCACATCAAAGTTATCGGTACGGCCTTTAACGTCGTGCTCGGTAAAAATTCATTAGAAGTTAGCGTAGAGCAGGGAAAAGTATTGGTTTTTAATGCCATAGACAGCATTTATTTAGAACCTGGCCATACGGCCACAATAGGACCTGATAAGGTATCTTCTGATAGACATCCATCAAATCCTAACAAGTGGGCTTATGCTACCCATAAATTTGTATTTAAGGATACGCCTTTGCGCGAAGTTTTTCGCTATGTTGAAAAAGCACAGCTTTGCTCCATACAAATACAAAACAAGGATATAGAAAATTGTAAATTGACTGCAACTTTTGACAGCGTTTCAACGGATTATATGTTAACTTTGATTACCGAGGCATTGAATCTGACGGTCACACAAAATGATAATACGTTCACAGTGGGGGGTGAAGGTTGCCAGTAGCACTTGCTTGGTGTTTTTCTGTATGGTACAAACGGCTTTTAGCCAATCAGTATCCAAGGATGTTTATCAAAAAAAAATTACCTTAGCAGGTCACGCTGTTTCTTTCGAGGAAGTTCTCCGTAAAATTACCTCTCAGACGAAGCTACATTTTATCTACAGCTCAAATTTACTTCAGGCAAATAAAAATGTCTCGCTGACTGTGAAAGAGCGTCCATTATCGGAGGTGCTTGAAATGCTAAGTCAGCAAATGAACTTTTCTTTTCGAAAAGAAGGCAGCTACATTGTTTTAAAGCCTGGGTATGCAACTAAAAATAATGTCCCCCCAAAAAAACCAAGTCACCCTTCGTACCACAGCAAAATTTTCTCGAACGGCAATAATTTAGCAGCATTGGAAAATACGGCAGCTTCCGTAAGCAGTAATTCGAAACAGGCCGAATCGTACCAAGCATCAATTCCCTACGGGATGTTACAAAATAATCTTCTGCGTTGTTCTTCATTTTTTTTCTCCAAAGATTCTTTAGGATTTAAAAAGTACCATCCTCTTGTCATTACAAACCCTCATCCAAGGAGGTATGGATTTACAGCCATTCGATTTATAGCAAATGAGTATTCGGGAGGCATAGAAATTCACTTGGGCATGCCTTCTTTATATGGAGTCGTAAACGCCGGGTTAATGGCAGGAGGTTATTTACGCAACGGATTTGGTGTTGGAACTTCTATACCTGTTAAACAAGTTTTGTCATTAAATCCTATTTACACGTTCGCTACCTGGAAAAGAGAGGAAGATCATGTTTTGGACGAAATGCTAAATATTACAATTCCTGATGGAGTGAAACTCACAAGCAGACATCACCAGCTGAAATTGATGCTTCAACTACCGGCCTCTAAAAAGATGCTGTTTTATGTGGGTCCCTCATTTAATTTTTTAAAGACCTCGTACACCTTTAAGCATGTCGAATTAGTATTAATTGATCGCCAAATAGGCAATGCAAGCCAATCGACAGAATTCCCAGACTATGTCAACCCTTCTCAAGGTAGTGTGAAATCTATATACTATTCTTCCCCAAATGATTTTACCACGACCAAATTTTGGGTCGGTTTTGAAGTTGGTGCCTCTTACCAAATAAAATTTCCACAACGTTAATAGTGGCAACTCCTTTCTTGCCTGTCTTATAATTGGTAACAGAGATAGTCCATAATTATAAGCATTACTTCATTGGATTCATTTACAAAGTTGAGAGAAGCCTTTAAGGTATTTCTTTTGCTAGCCATCATTGCCTTTTTCAATGTTGGCCAGCTATGGGAAAGACGCAAAGTCTCTGCGGAATATATTAACGTAGAGTTAATTCAGCTGCTGGAATTAGATCAGGATCAGATGAAGAAAATACAAGCTATTACTACGGCATTTGATTCTAAATGGCAAAAGATTCAAATGGATAAACTTTGCTCACAGGAAACGAAAAAAAGGAATAGTGATTTGTTAATTTCTGAAAGGAACAAACAGATCATGGAGGTTCTTAGCGAGAGACAGCAAAAAGTTCTCTATGCCTACTGCACAGACCTATTGTCGTTTGATAATTCATTTTAAAAATGTTTTGTTTTAGGCAAGTGAGTATTCAACTAAAAGCAGCTAGGAATTAAGAATAGAGGGCAGCGAACGTCAATAAGTTATGGTGCTTATGAAAATAAAATTTAACGACGATTTAATAGCAACTCCAGGTGAGCGCTGGATTTTAGGATGTCTTCTGATTTTCTTTTGCACAGTGACTTCCTTTGCTCAAGACCGCTGCGCAACTGTTGTGTACAGCAACCTCCTTCGAAACAGAAATTTAGTGAGGGAAGACGATCGGAAATTTGAACAGTGGCTTACCCGGAAAATGGAAGACACAAAGGCGAGAGTCGGTACAGTATCTACGCCCCTAAGAATTCCTGTAGTGATCCATGTCATTCATAACGGAGAGGCTGTTGGAGTTGGGACAAACATTTCTGAGGATCAGATTTTGTCTCAAATTAAAGTATTAAACCATGACTTTAAACGTATCAATAAAGATACGCTAAAAACTCCCGCTGATTTTTTGCCCATAGTTGGAAGTCTTAATATTGAATTCGTTCTGGCAAAACAGTCTCCGGCAGGATTGGCAACGAATGGTATACTTCGAGTGAAAGGGACGAAGAGCCAATGGGCAATCAACGACAACGTTGCGCTCAAGGCGGTCAGTTACTGGCCCGCTGAAGACTACCTGAACATTTGGATTACGGACATTTCGTCAACAATTTTAGGATATGCCCAATTTCCCGTCTCTGGTTTACCCGGCTTGGAAGATGCTGAGGATAACAGACTAACAGATGGTGTTGTGTTGGATTATCGTATTGTTGGAAGTAACGACGACGGTTCGTTCAACCTAACATCAAGTTTTAACAAGGGAAGAACTGCAACGCACGAGGTAGGCCATTTTTTTGGGTTGCGTCATATTTGGGGTGACGACGAAGGAGCGTGTGGTGGTAGTGGAGATTATGTAGACGACACCCCCGACCAAGACAACAGCACGAATGGCTGTCCAACTCATCCGCATGCCTCGTGCAATGCACGTACCATGTTCCAGAATTATATGGACTATACCAATGATGTGTGTATGAATCTGTTTACGCAGCAACAGATCAGCAGAATGACTACTGTTATTGAGAACAGTCCCCGAAGGGCCAGCCTCGTTAGCTCGGAAGGTTCGTACGATCCGGTTTTAGTGAACAACGACTTGGGGATAAAAGAAATTATAAGTCCTTTATCCAGCGAATGCATCGGCACTTTGATTCCTAAGATCGTCTTAGCAAATAATGGTTTAAACAAAGTAACATCAGTTAAAATCCAATTGACTGTTAATGCAAGTGTCGTGGAGACAAAGGAGATTTTCTTTTCTTCCCTCGACATGTTGGAAACGGCCGAAGTTTCTTTATCTCCCCTGATATTCTCGTCAGGAAACAACGTCGTTAGTTTTGAAATACTTCAAACGAATTCAACGACAGATGGAAAGTCAAATGATAATCGGAAGAGCGTCACGACAGTTGTGCCTCAACAAGTGCTTTCTCCTTTTTCAGAGAATTTCGACATCATGCCTGCTTCCTGGATTGTAAAAAATCCCGACCAGCAAACGGGCTGGACTATTATTCAGACGAACCGAGTAAATAATTTATCCAATAAAGCAGCCTCTTTAAATTTTTACCAGGGTCAGGAAGCCGAAGGTGAAAAAGATATACTGACTACACCGGTGATCGATTTGTCGCAGGCTACATCTCCTTTCCTTTCATTCGATGTTTCTTACGCACGTTATCCAAGTCGTTCTGACGGTCTTGAAATATATGTGTTACTCAATTGCAATAGTGATATAACTGGTAGCACTAAAGTTTATGATAAGCACGGCAGTTCACTCGCTACGGCATCTTCCACCGCTATTTCATTCAATCCTTCCGGAGCGAGTCAATGGAGAAAGGAAATAATTGATCTACGCGAATTTATCGGGCAATCATTCGTCCAACTGGCATTTGTAGGGATCAATGATAATGGCAATAATCTTTACCTTGACAATGTTGCTTTTAAGGCCGATGTTTCCGAAGATATAGCGATTATCAAAGTAACACATCCGTCACCTGTTCATTGTGCCAGTGAAGTACAACCTGCTCTTGTAATTGCAAACAAGGGTCACGCAGCCATAACTAATTTTAGAGTTTTATATTCTGTCAATGGTGGGAATACCGAAACCGTTCCGGTTTTTGAAAATTTTAACTTGTCACCTGGGTCGGAGACAACTATTACACTACCTGCAATGGCTTTAGTTGAGGGAGAGAATTCACTTTCATTTGAACTTGCTGAGCCAAACGGTTTTGGAGATGTAAATCTGACAGACAACATTAAGAAAATCAAAACAATCTTTCATAATGCTGAGGATAAAATACCCCTTCGTGAAAATTTTGATGGTGAATTTGAGAATCAATGGTCTATAATAAATCCGGAAGGAAGCGTTACGTGGGAAGAAGCAGCTACAAACTATGATCGTTCGCTTTATGTTGATGGATACAGCAAAGGCTCCACAACGCAAGGTGATTCCTGGTTGGTAAGTCCGGTTTTGGATTTTTCTAACGCCATTACCGCCAGTGTATTTTTTGATCTATCATACCGCCTTAAAAACAAGGATAGCATCAGAGAACCGGGCGAGGATGTATTTAAAGTCCTAGCTTCTAAAGATTGTGGTCATGTGTATGACCAAGTATTGCTCCAAGAAGATGAAATCTCTTTAGCTCGTGAAAATAGTGAAGCCGAAGGAGCTCCATCCGAGCCTCACGACTGGAATCAGAACTACATTAACTTAAATGCACTGGCTGGCGAACAGAATGTGAGGATCGCGTTTGTGCTAACAAATGCAATTTCCAACAATCTTTATATTGATAACCTGGAGTTTTTTGTTTCTGACAATCCATCTCCTACGACTATAGCTTCTAATCTTTACTCGCTTTATTATATGAACGAAACTGAACTTGGCAAAAATTTCAACATCACGTTTAATCTCGATAGCCGTCAGGAAGTAAGGTGCGAGCTAGTTGACATGATGGGAAGGCAAATTGCGTCAAGGGAGTTTCCTGATGTACTTAATCAAACATTTAATTTCGATTGCGAGAATATAAGTACTGGTATTTATTTAGTACGGCTGCTAATTGATAATACTTATTATGTTTCCAGGATTTTGGTGAGTCAGTGATCTAAAAATATTTCACGCAAAGGGCGCGAAGAGAATCGCAAAGGGCGCGAAAAAAAGTTCTGTAAATTTGAATTATGTTATCAGAGTTATTTAAAGACAGCTAATAATTGTCGTACGGCTTCAGTGCATACTTTTTTGTTCAATAAGTTTATAAATATTGTCCTTGAAATGTTCGCTGATGGGTATTTGAGATTTTAAAATAGCGATCCGTCCTTTTCGAATCGAGGTGATCTTATTCAAGGATACGATGAAAGATTTATGAACCCGTACAAAGGTAGTTCCCGGAAGTTTTTCTTCCAGCGATTTCATACTCAAGCGAGTAATTACCGGCCGGGTTGCCGACAATAAAAATATTTTTACATAATCTTTCAATCCTTCAATATAAGCAATGTCGTTGAAGTCAATCCGGACGAGATTATATTCTGAATTGACAAATAGATAATCGGCTGCTGGCACAGGTGATGGGGCGCGTGAAGCAAATTTTTCCTGAGCTTTGTTTACAGATTTCAAAAAACGTTCGAAAGAGACTGGTTTTAGTAAATAGTCTACCACGTCCAGGTTGTAGCCTTCAATCGCATACTTTTCGTATGCTGTGATAAAAATCACCAGGGGCGGCATTTTGGATATTCCCCGGATAAACTGAATTCCCGAAAGGCCAGGCATTTGAATATCAAGGAATAGAAGATCTATCGTTTGATTTTGCAAAAAATCATTTGCCTCCATGGCGTTTGAACATCTCTTTAGCAATTTTAGGGATGAAATCTTACGAATGTTGTCCTCCAATAAGTCGAGGGCGAGGGGTTCATCATCAACAGCGATACAGGTCATCATTCGGCAATTAGTTTTAGTTCAACAATAAACCATTCCTCTTTTATGTAAGTATTCAACGCATACAGATCTTTATACAAAAGATCAAGTCTGCGCGTTACATTTTGCAAACCAATGCCTGAGTTCGAATCCTTCCCATCATTTTCGGCGGGATTGAATTTATTCTGAACATGAAACGTCAGTCCATAGGTAGATGCATCCAGTTTAACGTTGATAACTGGGTTGTCGATCATTCCTCCACCATGCTTAAACGCATTTTCAACAAAAGGTACCAGCAGCATGGGTTCGATCATTAAATCTTTTCGTTCGATGTTAACATGAAAATGAAGTGTAATCGTAGACCCAAAGCGCATTCGTTGCAATTCAATATAGTTGCTTAAGTATTCAGCCTCCTGTTCCAGCGTCACTTTTTTATCGGTATGATAAAGAGAATAACGCATTAGCTGAGATAATTGTATAATGACAGGTTCCAACTGATCTGATTTTTTACGTGCGAGAGATGCCAGGCTGTTTAGAACATTAAACATAAAATGAGGACTGACCTGAGAACGCAAAAATGAAAGTTCCGATTTTAATTTTTCATTCTCACGTTCTTTGAGAATAGTATCGTAAGCAGAGCGATCTTGCATAAGTCGTAGTGCAAGACTTAACCCAAAGACCATAAAAAAATTAGGAACACCTATGAAAAGGGGAGGTTTGAGTGTCGTTAAGTGGACATAGTGAAGCCGAAAGAAATAAGAAACTACTAAATAGACACCCAATGATAACGCAACCGTAACGGCATAGGGCCCCCAGCCTTTTTTTGTTAAAATTTTAGGTACGAACACAAACATATTCGTATAGAAAAATAGCAGAAGCAAACTATTCGACAACAACGCCTCCACTTTCATCATAGTTGGATCGAAGGGAATGCCAAAAGGATCAATTGTTTCCCGCGTGGACCTTGTTCCAAAACGAAAGGATTCGCGGTTCAGAAATCGAAAAGGCAATGAAAAAAGCAACGCCCAGCCACATACGTGCAATCCGATAACGAGTATTTTATTGACGAGTGCTTTGTTCATAGAGGAATCGTTAGTCGTTAAAGGTTAATTGTTAATCGATGTGGCAGGAAGAAACGTGTTTTCACTACAAAATACTAAATCCTTTGTAGACCTTTCACCTATTAACTAGTAACTATTAACGTTTTACAGAATCATCAATAACTAGCATCATATTCTTCATTTGGTTTAAATTCCCAAATATCGTCAAAGCGGCTGGAGCCATTCTGGCCAGTCCCCACAAAGGCCCTTTCGTCAAGTACATAGGCAACGGCTAAGCTGCGCGCAGATCCTTCAAATGTCGTACGAGCATCCCACGTAAGAGTAGTCGCATCAAATTCATACAGCGCTCCGTTTGTGGCTCCACTGGATGCGACACCCCCGACAATGAAAGCTTTACTACCTATAGTAAATGACACAGCATCGTGGCGGCTGACCGCTGCTTTAAAATCATCGTAATCAGACGCATCATCATCAGGCGTTCGGTTCGTCCAGGCTATTTCTGTGCCGGATGGATCAAACTCCCAGAAATTGGTATTGTAAAGACCATTGTTACGACCTGTACAAATAAAGGCTTTCCCATCCACAACCACAGCCAAACCTCCTTCAATTTTTTCTCCGGGATAACTTTGTATTTCTTTCCAAACATCACCAGCTGGATCATATTCCCAGAAATCACTGTTGTATTCGTCGCCGTCATATCCCGTGCCTACATACCCTTTTGATCCAATGGAAAACGCGATCGTATTGTACCGTGCAGTGCCGCCAAAATTTGCTACTTGCCTCCATGTATTTGTGCCCGGATCGTATTCCCAAAAATCCCCAAGCTCTTCTTTGTCTTCATCCCGGTTATAACCCAATCCCACATAACCTTTGCCATTGATGCTGAAGGCGACGGCACGTTCTCGGACAATGCCCGGAAATTTTTCTTTCGCTTGCCAATATCCGGAATTAATATCCAGCATATAAAAATCGGATAAATAGTCATCACCATCGTACCCCAAACCGACAAAAGCTTGGCTGCCAATGGTAAATGAAATTGCGCCTGAGCGTGGTCTCCCTTTGAAAGGTGTTGTCTTTGTCCAGTTTCCAAGAGTTGCTTCCGGGTCAGTGTCGTCCGAACAGGATATAATCAGGATACAAAAGATAAAAAAGTTAACACATATTTTGTTTTTATTCATAACTAATCGTTTACAGTAGCAAAGTAAATTCTCAGGCGTGTTTTATATTCATAGCTTGGAGCACGCGCATAAATACGGTCAGCAGAGACCGGATATGTATCGCTGGATGTTGTAAAAAGAAGTGCGTTTTCATTGAATGTCTGAAGTTCCATTTGCTCCTTTACAAATTCTGTTATATCTAATGTGTAATAGGTGCTTCGATCCAAGTCCAGATCTTCGATGAGGTTTGCACGGGTTTCAATTTCCTGATAGATCGTATTTTTTCTGTCAGCTTTAAAAACTTGGAGTTGTTGAGGAAGCATTGCTCCTCCAGCCGACGATTTACGTACAGGGAAAATCTCGAGCACAGCCTGCGTTACATAAAAATTTTGAAGCTGTTTCAGCGACCTCAGGTATGGTATGTCTACTCTTAACGCCAACCCTGCACCGGCCTGAAGATAGGCTTCATCATTTGTGATAGTAGAGCTTACTCTGCCTGTCGAGGATGGTATATTCTGTAAGCTGGTAGTTTTTCTATCGCAGGTTACGTTTGTAAAATATAAATTTGAGGACGTGTTAATTTCGAAATTGGCGGCTTGTTTTTGAGGAGGTGTCGTACTGCGGTCGATATAGTTTAATCTCAGGCTTGGATTAGTAGCCAGTCCGATAATGCATGCTGAATGACTGGTGTCGGGTAGCACCGCCAACCCTGGTATGAAGTCCAAAAAATCGGCAGCAGTTAATTCACTCCCACCTTCTTTTGCTTTCTGAAAAATTTCTTTTCCCAAGGTATCCGACAATCGGATCTCAATAGAATCACCATTAGGTCTGGGCCGAAAGGAGATGGATCCAAGCGATTCATTCTGTACCTCGAACTGGCTTGTATTGTATAGATAACCATCATCGGTCTGAATGTCTTCAATTACCTGGTGAACGCTGAGGGTAAGCGTTGACAACGTATCATAGTAGTAGTAGCTATCAGGAAACAATACGAGTGATAAATAATCGTAGATAAAATCTTCTTCTTTAAAATTAAAAGTCTCGGAGGGCGTGAGTTGGAAATAGCTGGAGGCAGTAATTTTGCCTAACCTTTTATCCTGGTATGTACCAAGCAAGAGGCGATTAGCGCTGTTCGTTGCCATTTTTTCTAGTGGGACAGTAGAGAGCCGTACAGTAGCCGAATCGATATAGGAAAAATCCAGAAAGCCGTCTTTAAAAAAATCAGATCCAATTTGTGGTGAATCGGATTCGCAGGAACTTATCATCAAAACGGTTATTACGATTACAAAGAGCTTCTTCATGTTTCTGCCTATACGAACAAAAGAAGAGTACTTTACGCTCATGCGAAAATAAAATCGACAACATGGATGGATTCAGCTACCAAGGAGGGGATGCGGGGTACTAGGCGAACGGTGAATTAGTAAGAGGTAAGAAGTAAGAAGTAAAAGGTAAGAGGTAAAGTAGCACACGGCAGCTATTGCCTACTACTGATTACCTCTTACCTCTCACCTTTTACCCCTACACGTTGTCTTAAAAACTTCCCACGGCGTAGCCTTATTCCCCGCTCTGGTCGCTAATGCTTCCCAATGATGAAACCGTATGTTATTTTTCCAATTCTATTGACATTATGCGGTATATCCTGGTTGGCTTGTTTTTACTTCTGTATTCTTCTGGTTTTGCGCAAAATATTTTTAATTCACCTTACTCGATATATGGTTTGGGTATTGTAAATAAGCGCATGTCTACTTTAAACAGAGGGATGGGAGGAGCAGGGATTGCTATACGCGATGAATTCAATTTAAATTATGTGAATCCGGCATCTTATAGCTCGATTGTTCCACCAATCAATAGTATATATGAAATGGGTTTTTATGTTGAGAATAATAGTTATAGAACAAATGAATTGACTGAGTCAAAAACTAATGGTAGCCTTACAAATCTCAACTATTGGTTCAAACTAAAGCCGAGTTGGTCTTCGACCGTGGGGTTGTCGCCTTTTAGCAGTGTTTCCTATAACATCAACATACCACGCAACCTGGGAGGCATTGAGAATGTTAATTATACATATGAAGGAAGCGGAACTATTTCACAATTGTATTGGGGCAACTCCATCGACGTGATAAAGAATTTATCTATTGGTGTAAATCTTTCATACTTGTTCGGTTCGCTATCTAAAAACGAGTCTATTAATGCATTGACTCCATCAGGCATCTTAATATTGGAAAATAAAATTACGGCCAACAAGTTTGACATTGATGCCGGTGTTCAATACAAAATTAATCTTAGAAAGCATAAAGCACTTGTTATTGGTTTAGTCGCAGACGATGGTGTGTCTTTTAACGCCAGGCAGAAAAATTATTTATTCGATGGTAGCTTAGATACTTTAAATACATCAACAGGAACAAAATTGAACTACGTCTTGCCTGCGTCTCTGGGTGTTGGCTTGGCATTTCAGACACGGCGTTCTATTGTGGCGGGCGATTTAAATTTTGAAAATTGGAGCGAGGCAGATTTCCCGGAGGAGGAAACAATTTTTTCGGATACCTGGAAATTTTCGGCAGGTTACATGTACAAGGGAAACCCGGAGGCTATGAGTTACCTTGGATCTGTCTCTCTTCGAACAGGTTTTTATGTACAAAATTATTACCTCAGGTTAAAAGAAAATGATCTACCGTCGTGGGGTATGACCTTCGGTCTTTCACTGCCGGTGTTCGACAATAGGTCGTCAATCAATTTAACTTATTCTTTTGATCAACTGGGTACACTGCAAGATGGTTTAATTCTTCAGCGCTCACAAAAGATTATGCTTGATGTGATCGTTCGGGACTTCTGGGGAAGGAGGCGCAAATTTGATTAGCAGGTTTTCTATTGGAAATCGTCCTCTTCTCAAAACAAAAGAGCTATGCGCGATAATTTACAAATCATCACAGTTCTCTAACTAGAGAGAAATTGACGCAGCATATATTGAAGAATTCCAGAATGTCTGTAATATTCTATTTCAACTTTACTATCCAACCGGCAAGCAACTTCAAAACGGATAGTTGTGCCATTGATCTTGGAAGCAGATATAAAAAAGTGTTGCGAAGGCTTAATAGAATCATTCAATTCAGGAATGTCATAAAACTCTTCTCCTGTAAGACCGAGGGAAGTATAATTCCCCCCTTCTAAAAACTGCAGGGGCAACACTCCCATACCGATGAGGTTGCTTCGGTGAATTCGCTCATAGCTCTCCGCTATTACTGCTTTAACGCCTAAGAGATAGGTTCCTTTAGCTGCCCAATCACGAGAAGAACCGCTGCCATATTCCTTTCCGGCAAGAATGAGCAACGGTGTTTTATCTTCTTTATATTTCATCGCGGCATCGTACACACTTAACTCTTCGCCTGCTGGAAAATAGGTAGTAAAACCGCCTTCCTTTGATGCCAGTTTATTTTTGATCCGTACATTGGCAAAAGTACCTCGTAGCATCACTTCATCATTTCCTCTTCTGGATCCATAGGAATTAAATTCATCCGAAGGAATACCGCGCTCTAACAAATACATACCAGCCGGTGACTTCACTCCAAAAGAACCAGCCGGCGAAATATGGTCCGTCGTTACAGAATCGCCAAGTGCTAATAATACACGACTCTTAATAATCGGCTGTATTGGTGCGGGCTTTTCCGGAAGGTTCACAAAAAAGGGCGCTTCCTTTACGTACGTGGATTTACTATCCCATATATACGCTTTGGTTGTCGGAGCTTCCAGATTTTTCCACTGTTCATTGCCATCAAAAATTTCAGCATAGTTTTTTCGGTAATGTTCTTTTTTAAGAACCTGACTTACGACAGACTGAATTTCCTGTTCCGAAGGCCATATGTCTTTCAGATAAATTCCTTCGCCGTTTTTATTATATGCCAGCGGTTCGATATTCATATCAATATCCATTCTTCCGGCGATAGCATACGCGACCACCAACAGGGGTGACATCAGAAAATTCATTTTTACCTGCGGATGGATACGAGCTTCAAAATTTCTATTGCTTGATAAACAAGCGGCCAGGATCAGATCATGATTCTGCACGGCCTCAGCAATTGGATCAGGCAATGGTCCAGAGTTACCAATACAGGAAGTACAGCCATATCCAACAACATGAAATTTCATTTGTTCCAACTTCGAAAGTAAACCCGATTCTGTCAGATAATCAGTTACTACCTTGGAGCCTGGTGCCAGACTTGTTTTCACCCAAGGCCTAACATTAACACCTTTGTTCAAGGCCTTTTGTGCCAGTAATCCTGCCCCAATCATAACATCCGGATTCGATGTATTCGTGCAGCTGGTAATGGCTGCAATCACGACAGCACCATCGCTTAGATGAAAGGTTTCACCATTTAGAGTCACGGCAACGGTACGGATATCATTGTGTTCAATGGTACTAACCTGGGAGGGATCGGTACTTCCTCCTTCGCTTCCCCATCGGTTGAGCGGCCGATCGGCAAATAAAATATATTTCCGGCTGTAGCTTTTTTCGAGGATATCGGTAATGATATTTTTGGCTTTGCGCAAGACGATTTTATCTTGTGGACGACTGGGGCCAGAGATCGTGGGTTCTACCGTTCCAAGATCTAATTCAACTACCTGACTATACTCAATCATTTCTTCGTTTTCTCTCCACAAAAGATTTTCCTTAGTGTATTGTTGCGTTAATCTGATGACTTCTTCTGGCCGATTGGTCTTGTCAAGGTATTCTAATGTTTTATCATCAATTGGGAAATACGTTATCGTGCATCCAAATTCAGGTGACATGTTTCCAATGGTTGCCCGATCCGGAACAGACAATGAGTTAAGCCCTTCACCAAATACCTCCACAAATTTTCCTACTACCTTGGTTTTGCGCAGTAGCTCTGTTATCGTCAACACCAGGTCCGTGGCGGTTGTGCCGATGGGTAATTTCCCCGATAGTTTCAAACCGATTACTTCCGGAAGGGAAAAAAACTGAGGTTGTCCAAGCATGGCTGCTTCCGCTTCAATTCCCCCCACACCATAGGCAAGAATTCCCAGCCCATTAACCATGGGGGTATGGGAATCGGTACCTACCAGGGAGTCTGGAAATGCAATACCATTCCGCTCTACAACGCATTTCGAAAAATATTCAAGATTGACTTGATGGCAAATTCCCATCCCCGGTGGAACGACAGAAAAATTATTGAAGGCAGTTTGTGCCCATTTTAAAAAGCGGTAACGTTCGTTGTTGCGCTCATATTCCTTATCCACATTAAGCTTGTACGCCTGAACGTTACCATAATAATCTACTTGCACAGAGTGATCAATTACAAGATCAACGGGAATCAGGGGATTTATTCGAGCAGGATCTTTACCTTTTCTCGACATCTCATCCCGAAGGGAAGCTATGTCAACAATGGCGGGAACACCGGTGAAATCCTGCATGAGAACCCGGGCAGGCATAAATGGAATCTCTTTTTCGGCAGGCTTGGGTTTCCAATTTAATATCGTGTTGACGTGTTCTTCTGTTATGATGAAGTTGTCATAATTCCTGAGCGCGCTTTCCAGCAAAATCCGAATGGAAAATGGCAGCTTAAGAATGTTATGTCCTTTCTCTTGCAAGGCTCGCAGACTATAATAAAAAACCTTTTTATCATTTACGGAAAGTGTTTTCCTAATCCCTAAAAAATCCTGAGTTACCATATCAAATCAATTAAATAATATGCTTAATCCTATAATAGTCCCTGCATTTGAGGAACATGCGTCCGGCAACAGCTATTATATGAAACTACATTACTTAGGGAATGGTTTAAGATGTTTACTATTTTGTGTGTTGCAAGCGGGATTCTTCACATTTCCAATGCTAAAGGTATGCCACCAGTTACGAGTTTTGCCGAAAAACTGACTACGGCTTGGAACAGGGTGTGAATTGTATCATTTCCACTAGAAAGGTATTGCTGTCTTTATGGCATCAATGTTTGTACCTGTGTTTCTTTCCCGGCGGCTACTACGGTAGGAAAAATTCGTGACAGGATTCTAAACGTTTTATTAAATTGATAAAGTCCCCAATATCATCGCGAATTTTCCCTGTTTGCTTCAACTTTTTCGTCAACAGATTTGACTGAATGATTAAGTTCTTTTCTTATGACAGGAGCCACCTTTGTACCAAACAATTCTATAGAACGAAGTATCTTGTCATGCGGCATCGTACCCACACTCATTTGTGCGAGAAACCGTGTATGTCTGAACAACTGATGCTCATATAAAATTTTATCAATTACTTCCTGTGGACTGCCAACAACCAAAGATCCTTTGGGTGAACGCATGCCATCAAAGTCCATGTGGGTTAGCGGAGACCATCCTCTTTCTTTTCCAATACGGTTCATCATCATGGAATAAGCAGGAAAAAATTCATCACTTGCTTGCTGCGAAGTGTCAGCGATATATACGTGAGAGTTAATTCCCAGTGGGAGATTTTGATGTCCAGCTTCGGCCGCGGTATCCCGGAATAGATTGATAAATGGAACAAATTTGTCGGGCATGCCTCCAATGATTGCCAACGCCATGGGTAAGCCCAGGGTGCCTGCTCTTACCGCTGATTGGGGTGTTCCTCCAACTGCTTGCCATATCGGTAATTTATTTTGATACGGACGTGGATAAACTCCTAAGTTGTTAATTGAAGGCCGGTGTTTGCCTTTCCACGAAACAATTTCATTTTCGTTGATCTTGATGAGCAGTTCTAATTTTTCTGCAAACAGTTCATCATAGAGATTCAAGTCGTAACCAAACAATGGAAAGGATTCAATAAACGATCCACGACCTACCATGATCTCAGCTCTTCCATCTGAAAGCAAATCGATAGTGGCAAAGTCTTGAAATACCCTGACGGGATCATCCGAACTCAACACCGTTACCGCGCTGGAAAGTTTAATATTTTTTGTAATAGCCGCGGCCGCACCAAGTACCGCAGCAGGAGCGGAGATCACGTAGTCTGACCTGTGATGTTCTCCTACTGCAAAAACATCCAACCCCACCTGGTCAGCCAACTGAATTTCTTCCATCAATTCTTTCATTCGCTTGTGTGCATTAGTTGCTTTACCAGAAACTTTATCCGGTCGCACATCAGCGAAGGTGTAAATACCTAACTCCACGATTGGAAAATTTTTAAAATATTGAGCATTGTTCTATTTCCTCAAATGAATTAAATATGAAATAAGTAGTCGAACACTTGGTGTAATTGATTTTCACCGCAAAGGCGCAGAGACGCAAAGTTAAATACCTTCTTTGTGTCTCTGCGCCTTTGCGGTTATTTTTTTATACCCCAAGTTAGCTTAACTTCCTAAGCCTGCTTGATCAACTGGATCTCGCCGAAAAGTCTTACTTCTTCACTTACTAATACGCCACCTGTTTCTAAAGCTGCGTTCCAGTTCAATCCGAAATCCGTCCGGTTAATTTTTCCGGATAATGTAAAACCAGCTTTTTCATTTCCCCAGGGATCTTTTCCAATGCCTCCAAACTCTGCATTTAATTTTATAGGTTTGGTAACATCTCTTATAGTCAGGTTCCCCTGGAGGACATAATTTTCGTTATCTTTCTTTTCGAATTTTGTGGAGACAAATTTAAGTGCAGGGTGGTTTGCTGCGTCAAAAAAATCAGCTGATTTTAAATGATTATCGCGGTCGTTACTATTTGTTGTTAGCGTGGTAACGTCGGCCGTAAACGTAATGCTTGCTGTGGTGAAGTCATCCCCTTCTGTTTGGGCTGCTACATCGAACTTTCCAAACGAACCCGAAACGTTTGTGATCATCATATGTTTTACCTTAAATCCGATTTCACTGTGGGCAGGATCTAAAGTCCATTTTGTCTTTGTTAATGTGGCTGTTTCCATAATAGTTTTTGTTTTGTGATGACCAAAATTACGTTTAACCTGGCCTGAAAGCATTGAACTAGATTAAGAAAGCAATTCAAATTAAATCCGCTTATTTTACAGGATTATTGCAAAATCTCTATTTTTAAAACTAAAGAAAATCAACGATGGATTCAAGCGTGGTATTAGCCAACGTTGCCAAGCACATTACGCTTACGGAGAAAGAAAAAACATATTTCATTTCTCTCCTTGATCATCAGACGCTGAAGCGCAAAGACTTTCTGTTACAAGAAGGGGAGATCTGCAAGTATTCCACTTTTGTATTAGATGGAGCACTAAAAGGTTACACGGTGGACAAGGAAGGAAATGAGCACATTCTAAGTTTTGCCTTAAAAGATTGGTGGATCGCAGATATGTATAGCTTTATTTCTCAAAAACCGGGGATATTAAACATAGAAGCGGTTGCTGATTCCGAGGTGGCTTTACTCTCGAAAGAAAACCGGGAACTACTTTATGCTAAAGTGCCCAAATTTGAAAGGTTCTTCCGCATCCTTGTTGAAAATTCATTAGTAGCAAATCAACAGCGGTTAATTGATAACCTAAGCTCCACTGCAGAGGATCGATATCTCCATTTCGTTAAAAAATATCCGTTGATACCTTCTTGCGTTCCACAGCATAATATAGCATCTTATTTAGGAATCACTCCCGAGTTTTTAAGCAAGATCCGTGCACGTTTAGCGAAAAGAAAAAAGATAGCTTTATAGAATCTTATTTTTTTAAACGTCTGAAGGAAGGAAGTGCCAACTTGAATTTGACAGCAAGGACACGAAGCATAAAAATAAGACTGATCGATACCGCCAGGTTTATATTTCTATCCAAACCAAACCGGTAAAGAATTAAATATAAAATAGCACCTGCCAGACAGGCAGTTGCATAAATCTCTTTTTTGAAAAGCACCGGCGTTACGTTCATCAGGACATCGCGTATCACTCCGCCCATGATGGCTGAAAACATTCCCATGATGGCGGCAATCTCAGGACTCACGCCAAGGCTAAGCGCTTTTTCAACTCCAAGAATCGTGAAAAATGAGATGCCAAGCGTATCAAAGAAGAGGAAAGTACGACGTAACCGAACTAATAGGTTATGCGAAAAGTAAGCCACGACAACCCCTGCAAAAATCGCGTAGAGAAAATATATATCGCCTATCCAAACGAGCGGATAGCTGCCCAGCATGATATCGCGTAGTGTACCTCCCCCGATTGCCGTAACAAATCCCATAAAACCGGCACCAAACAAATCATTATGTTCATCCTGAATGGCCAGCGCGCCGGATATAGCAAAAAAGAAAGTTCCCAATAACTCCAGCCCGTATTGAAAGTTGGTCATCCCGAAAGGTAGGGGAAAGAGTTTCGAGTTTCAAGTTTAGAGTTTCGAGTTTCGAGTTTCTGGCTTCTGCTTTCGAATTTCTAAGCAAGGTTGGGGCTTCTAATTTGCCAGTTGAACTAATTACTTACTACCTCCAAAAATCAAAGTATTTGCTTTCTCAATCTCATCTTCGTTGATCGTGTGGCCCATGTTCGGATAAATCATGGCGGTTACGGAAGCATTCATGGTTTTAAGTACGTTCACAGATTCATGCACGCGGTCCACCGGGACATGAGGGTCCGGGTTGCTTGTACCGACAAATATGGGTGTGCCATTAAAATCTCCCTTGTAATTTTCGACGTAAAGTTTGTCACCGATGAGCCCACCTGTGAATGCGGCGACACCTCCCCATTTTTTTGCGTTTCGTGCCGTATACTCCAACGTGAGACAGGCTCCTTGCGAGAAGCCTAGAAAATAGATCTGATCATCCGGAATACCGGCGTCGTTGATGTCTTTTACGATTTCTGTTAAAATGGATAGTGCCGATGAAAGCCACGGCTCATTTTGCTCACGCGGTGCCATAAATGAAAAAGGATACCAGGTGTAGTTAGTTGCCTGAGGTGCGATCAACGCATAGTCTTCAACTTGTAAATAAGTAGAAAGGCTTATAATATCCTGCGCTGACGCACCCCGGCCATGGATCATTATCAAGGCTTTTTTTGCTGATCCAATTTTTTTTCCTGCCGTTATTATTTCTTTTTGATGCATAACTTCTTAATCAAGCGTGCCAGTTTTGATTCCAGACATCCTGATATTGTGTTGGATGCCTTTTAAATTGTGCTTGCACATAGGTACATAACGGAATCACTTTTAGCTGATGTTCTCGCGCATATTCTACCATCCTGGAAAGAAGCTGCGAAGCGATTCCTTTACCTTTTAACTTTTCAGCCACTTCAGTATGGTATACCGTTAGATTATTTCCAGCAATTCCTATCTCCATTTCAGCTACTCTTTCATTTCCTTCTTCAATTACAAAAGCCCCACGACCATGATCATTGAGCTTTAATTTTATTTCTTCCATTACATTGATTTTGATTAATTCAGTACTGGTAAAGCCGCCTCAATTTGTGAACGGTTAGATTCATATTGAGCAGGTAATTTCAAGTTCTTTCCAAATTCATTCACTGGCTCATCAACCGCAAAACCGGGGTTATCGGTAGCGATTTCAAATAGCACGCCTCCGGGTTCTCTGAAATAAAGGGAGAAGAAATAATTCCGATCAATCTTTTGTGTGATGTTCAAATAACTTTTCACCACCTTTTCCCGATACTCCATCAACACCTTTTCATCTTTTACCCGAAATGCAATGTGGTGAATTGTGCCTCCTGCATTTACGGAACTTGGAGCCTTAGGATCTTCAATCAGATCAACGATGGCAGCATTTTCCACAGTATCCGTGCGGTAACGATGACGGTTTCCTTCTTTTCCTACAAATTTGAAATCGAGGATATCAGTTAAGACATTAGCGGTGTTTTCCACGGCTTTTAGCGTAAGGGTGATACTGTGAAATCCTTTTGTAGCCACGTCAGCTTTAACGTCTACGGTCTCCCATGGTTTACGATTATCCTGCGTGTTAGAAATGATCAATGCTAATGGGAGTCCATCCGGATCTTCAAAAGCCAGATACTTTTCGTCAAATCTGGTTCCCGTGGAAGTTATAGTGACGTTATTTTTATTAAGTCGTTCAGACCAAAACGATAAACTGTTATCAGGAACAGAGTAACCGATTTCAGTAGCCATACCATTTCCTTGTTTACCTTTTGTTATTCCCTCCCAGGGAAAGAATGTAAGGATTGTACCAGGAGATCCAACTTCATCGCCGAAGTAAAAATGATAGGTTCCAGGATCATCAAAATTGACCGTCTTCTTTATAAATCTTAATCCCAATACTTTTGTGTAGAAATCATAATTGCGTTTTGCATTTCCTGCGATCGCTGTAATGTGGTGTATGCCAAGAATCTTGTTTTCCATAGCTTGTGTTCGTTATTGTTATGTAAAATTACGACCATCCTCCCCTATAACTCTTGAACTAGGTTAAGAAAGTCAATGGGAAGATGAATAAATACGCATGCGAAATATCTCGATTGCCAATCAAAATGAATCCATTGAACTAACGGCGTATCTACCGAAAAGTTGAATGAATTTCCGAACTTAAACCGATCTCTAAAAATACTGATGGATTTTAAACCGGAGCTTTAATTTATCAAAAGTATTTAATGGCTATTCCGTTGCCGTGACCTCGCCGTTTTTTTTTAACTAGTTTAAGTTAATCGTGAAATGCTGAAAAGGAATTGCTGCAACTTATAACAATTAACGGATAACAATTAACTCCTATCAAGGTGTTTATTCAAGACTCAAGTGCATATAAACATCGGCCGTTAAATATTTTGAATTTATCAGAGGAACGTGCTTGAACCCGTACTTTTCGTATAGACTTAAAGCGGCTTTCAGTTTGGTGGAGGAATAGAGGTATAATCCTGATGCTCCGTGTATTCTTGCTGTATCGATGCATCGGTCCATCAGCAATTTACTAATGCCCTTTCCCTGGTGCTCTTTATGAATTGACATCTTAGCCAGCTCCATCAGATTATTTTCACTTTTAATCAGCGCTGCGGTACCAATGACTTTTTCTCCTGATAAAGCGATAAAAATAAAACCGCCTTCATTAATTATTGTTCCCTGCGGATCATTCAGCACCTCCAAGTCGGGCGCTTCTGTTAAGGCGTGCTCATCCAGCCATACGAGGTTTAATGATTTAAAATCATCGGCATGTTCCTTATGGAAGTCGACGATTTGTATTCCTGAAGGGTTAATCATAAAGAGAATTTATCAACTTCTACACCGGGCAACTTTGAGGCACTGCTTGGGTACTTTGTTTACGAATTTGCCAACCACAAGGTTATACCTATAACAGACCCGACCGAAATTACCAACTTGGTCGACAATCTTCGTAAGCGCATATAAAAATTTACCATTGTTTGAAAAACTTTTAAAAATAGCATTACAATTTAACATTGGCAGAAATCGAAAATAAAATGAATGTTTATCTTTATTAATCGGAACTGCCTGGGACGCGTAACTTTTTAGATCATGACATTGATTAATAGAAATTTTGAAGAAGAACACTTTAAAGGAATTGACTTTAGAGAAAAAGGAGTAATAAAGGGAAATTACGAAAACTGTACGTTCCAAAATTGTTTCTTTTCAGAATGTGATTTATCAACCATCATTTTTTCAGAATGCGAATTCGTGAGTTGTGATTTTAGTATGGCTGTGCTTAAAGAAGCGTCCTTCATGAACGTAAAGTTTAACGGATGTAAGCAATTGGGATTGCGCTTTGATCATTGTAAAAAACTTTTGCTTTCATTTGAATTTCAAGATTGTATTTTAAATTTTTCTTCTTTCTATAAATTAAAATTGAAGAACACCTCTTTTAAAGATTGTACGCTTCATGAAGTAGAATTTATTGAAGCAGATTTAACGAATGCAAAATTTCTTGGCAGCGACATGACCCGCGCTGTTTTCGAAAATACGATATTGGAGAACTGTGATTTCCGCACCGCGTATAACTTCTCAATTGATCCAGAAATAAACCGTATTAAGAGAGCTAAATTTTCTACTGCAGGCCTTGCCGGATTGCTAGACAAGTATAATATCGTGATCGAGTAATTATAGGCAGGATTGTCGGCGTCTCGGACCAAACAGCGAGAGCAAAACTATCTCGGCTACAAAGAAAAAGCTACTTCAATCGTATGCATCACTTTTCAGGAGAACTATCTTAAGAAATAGTCCGAGAGAGGTATGACATTTTGTATATTCCTAGGTAAGACGACCTTCCTCTAACCTAACCTAAGCAAGATGAAACACCTCTATTCAACTTCAGTGAACGCCAAAAGACGAAACTTTTTGAAAGAACTTTGTGCAGGAACATTGGCAACATTCACACTTCCTGCCTTTGGCAAATTTTCAGACAAAAGCATTCATTCATTGCCATTAAAATCTACTCTGGGAGAACAGGATGAAAAATATTGGGAGATGGTTAAGAAACAATTCACGGTACCCCAGGAACTGACCATGGTGAATGCGGCCAACCTTTGCCCTAGTCCATATTTTATTCAGGAGCAAGTGGTTTCTTTAACAAAGAGTATCGGTCGAGATGTTTCATTTCAATACCGCGATGCTTTTGCCGAAAGGAGGAAGGAAGCACTTTCATCGCTGGCTACATTTCTGTCAGTTTCCAAAGATGAATTAACCATCACACGTAATACGAGCGAAAGCAATAGCTTTGTCGTGAATGGTCTCGACTTCAAGGTAGGTGATGAGATCATTCTTTGGGATCAAAACCACCCAACCAACGGAATTTCCTGGGAACAGCGCGCAAAGCGACATGGCTTTTCTATTAAGAAAGTAACGGTACCACCTTTTCCGAAATCAGAGGAAGAGCTTATAACACCTTTTGTTAATGCAATAACTTCGAAAACCAGACTTATTGGATTCTCTCAAATCTCTAATACGAGTGGCATCGCACTTCCTGCTAAAGAGCTGTGCAAGATTGCCCGGGACAAAGGGATTCTTACGCTGGTCGATGGGGCTCAATCTTTCGGCGTCTTAGACCTAAACCTGAAAGTTCTCGGCTGTGATTTTTATACCGCCAGCACACATAAGTGGTTAATGGGACCCCTGGAAAATGGAGTACTCTATGTGAATAAGGACAAAATTGAACGGCTCTGGCCAACTGCGATCGGCGCCGGATGGAAAGCGACTTCTACCACAGTGGATGAAAAATTCTCGGCACTAGGACAACGCAATGAAACGACAACAGCTGCCCTGTTTGACATCCTGGAATTTCATAATCAGCTTGGTAAAAACAATATTGAAGCAAGAGTCAGGAGCTTAGTGGCCTACATGAAGGAAAAGATACAAGCTAACATTCCACAGGCAAAATTCATTTCGCCTCTTGCTTCCGATTTTAGTGCAGGCATCGTGATCATCGAACTGCCGGGAAAATCGTCAAAAGAAATATTTCAAAAACTTTATGAAAAGCATGGAATCGCCGGCGCCTCGACCGGAGGAGTTCGCCTTTCTCCTCACATATATAATACGTTCGCCGATATCGATAAAATAATAGCGGCATTAACTTCTTTGGCAGTTTAATATCAATCACAGGAATAAGTTTTGCGGAATTCATTACCATTTGTAATGAAATATTATCTTTATCCAAAGTGGTTACATGGAAGTCAGATCGGATTACCCTCCCAAACCAATCGTATTATCTGGTGAGCACGTGGAGCTGCTCCCTATCGGCACGGAATTTCTTCAGCCTCTCAGCGAAGCCGTTAAAGATGGTGAGCTCTGGAAATTGTGGTACACATTTATCCCAACGCCTGAAACGATGGAGGCGTGGATCCAAAAGGCGATAAAAGAAAAAGAGGAGGGTGTTTCTTTACCTTTTGTTGTAAAAAGAAAAGTTGACGATAAAATCGTTGGCTCAACACGATACATGAACATAGAAAAGGATATCAGAAGACTCGAAATAGGGACCACGTGGTATTCAAAGAGTGTTCAGCGATCTTTTGTTAATACGGAATGCAAATATCTGCTACTGAAGCATGCTTTTGAATCCCTTGGATGCAGGGCTGTAGAATTTAGAACCCATCGATTAAATGAGCAATCGCGGCGCGCCATTGAACGCCTCGGCGCCCAGCAAGATGGAATCCTCAGGAATCATCGGATGATGGCCAATGGTACGATTCGCGATACAGCGGTCTATAGCATACTGGATACTGAATGGGAAGGCATAAAAAGTAATCTTCTTTTCAGGTTGAATGAAAAAGTCTATTAAATTTTAAGAACTCGTTGTTAGGAATTTTTCTAGTTCTTTGGAAAGTGCTTAGTACTCAAACTAAATACACTTCACCGCTGAGGCGCGAAGGCACAGAGTTCCGCAAAGGTAAATGCTGAAAATCCAAAGGGCCTTCGCCCCATTCCAATAATCTTTTTTAGGATCTGAATCAATTGCCACTAGCTTCAGCTAGTGGACCAATATAGTGATACAATCGGGCTTTAGCCCAACGGGATTTGCAACAGATAGCTCCCAAAAGATTTAACTATTTTAAATGATCTTCCAGAAATCGAAATAACTTCGTTCGAATTTCTTCGGTGTCGAACATTTCGCCATAGTGAGGGGCATCCTTTACAATAGTCAGTTCGTTTTCCACTTTGACGAGGTCAAGGTGTGATTTTAATAAAATTGATTGAGCGGTAGGTACATCGTTGTCTTTTTCACCGTGTACAATAAAAAATGGCGGATCATTTTTATCGACATACGTCCCACCGGACTAGCCAGGTTATTTAAGTCGGGTCGTTTCAAAGGAGACTCACCCAGTAAGGTAGAAATGGGATCGCTACCTTTCGCACTACTGGGCGCATTTCCAAAGAAGAGGAGAAAATTGCTGGGGCCGTAGAAATCCAATACTACCTTTATAACAAATGTCGGCTTCTTTTTTCCAGGATAAAATTCCGTCACATTGTTGTTGCTGGATAATGCGAGAAGCGATGCTAGATGACCCCCGGCGGAGAAGCCGATAAGCGCGAATTTATTTTTATCCAGTTTATACTTGGTTGCGGTGTTGTGTAGAAATTCTATAGCTTGAATACAGTCCTGAATTTGAGCAGGGAAGGTGGCTGTTGTACTTTGACGATAATCTATGGAAGCTAACGCGTATCCCTTTTCAATGAACGATCTAATCGTATTCTTCATATAACCCATGTCTGCATACTTATCGCCATGCATCCACGCACCTCCGTGTACCCAGATTACTAGCGGAGTATTCGAAGTTGAATTGGCAGGAAGGTATATATCCAGGAGGTGTTTTTTCAGCGTATCATTCGCATAAGGTATGTTTTGATGAAAAACGGTTCCTGTTGGAAATGTGGTTTTTATAAATTCCGGAGTTTGAGCGCTGGTGGTGGAAATAACCAGCATCGCCACAAATTTTAAAGTTGTCTTGATAAATTTCATGCATATGTAAATTTCCAGGACAAGGTACCGAAGGATTTTGACTCCGGAGTAACATCAACCAGGACATTTTTCTAATGACAGCGCTATTAGAAAGCAGGAACCTAAAAACTTTTTCTGATTTTTTTGCAACCATTTGATATTTGCCAGGTACCTTTAGGCAAAGGTGAAACAAATGCCCTTACTTACCATTCGATGGAAGTTAAACCTTATTACCTATGAAAGGAACCTATCTGGGAGAATTTGAAGAACTGGTACTCTTAGTTGTTGGAATGTTGTTCGATGATGCTTATGGTGTAGCCATTGTTGATGAATTGGAAAATCAAACGGGGCGTAGTGTAATGATAAGCTCTGTACACAAAGCGCTTGTACGGCTAGAAGACAAAGGGTATTTAAAGTCACGCATGGGGGGAGCGACGGAGGCAAGGGGAGGACGCGACAAACGTTTATACACCCTGACCCCTTCAGGAATTAAAGTTCTCAATCAGTCAAAAGAGCTGCGTAATTCGATGTGGAAGCAAGTACCTAAAATTGTATGGGAGGGCGGCAAAATATGAAGAAGCTAACACCAAAGAAAGTACCTCCTCCCGCGTGGGCAATCCGTTTTTTTCGCTGGTACTGCAACGCTCATTTATGTGAAGCGGTGTTGGGAGATATGCTTGAACTTCATACCAGGCGGTGCTCGAGGATTGGTAAACGAAAAGCCGACCTTCTATTCGTCTGGAATGCCCTGCTTTTTTTACAACCGTTCGCTATCCGGGAAAGATCCAATTCGCAACACACTAATCATACCGCTATGTTTCAAAACTATTTTAAGATTGCCTGGAGGACGATGGCCCGGCAAAAAATGTATACGTCCATCAAGATCGGTGGATTTGCATTAGGGCTTGCTACCTGTATTCTCATTTTTCTTTTCATTCGGCACGAGCTCAGCTATGACAAAAATTATGCAGATGGGGGTCGGATCTTCCGTCTATATAAAGAAGACCGAAGCCCTGCCGGTGGAAAGGGAACTGCGTTTCCCGCTTTGGTTGCGTCGCTTATTAAAAGTGATTTTCCTGAAGTGGAAAAAGCCGGACGCCTGATTCCATACAATTGGTTCAACGCGGGCAACAATTTGTTTCGCAAAGAAGAACAGCTTGAAAGTACGTACGAAGAAGGCTTCGCCTATGCTGATCAGGACTTGCTTGAGATTCTCGAGATTCCGATGGTGTACGGTGATCGCCTTAAAGCGCTGTCGAAACCAAATACTATTTTAATCACAAAACGCAAGGCAGATAAATATTTTCCGAATGAAGATCCAACAGGACGAACCATTGTTCTCAATGAAGACAAATCCAAAATCTATACAATCGGCGGTGTGATGGAAAATTTTCCTCCCAACTCCCATTTGGAATTTGACTTTTTTCTAACCCTTACGGGGGTTGAATTCTGGCCGGGAGAACAAACTAGTTGGTGCTGCTGGAACTATAATCCTTATATTAAAATCAGGCCTGACGCCAATCCGGTTGAATTGGAAAAAAAGCTTATTTCTCTACGGGATACTTACTTGATACCTTATCTGGAGAAAGAGGGAAATCAATCTGTAGCCGATGTTAAGAAATATGAATTTTTTCGCCTACAACCCGTTCCGGACATTTATCTTAAATCAGATGGTATTCACGATGCGATCCGACACGGGGATATACGATACATTTGGCTCTTCGGCGCGGTAGCCTGTTTTATCTTGCTGCTTGCATGCATTAACTTTGTCAATCTGTCGACCGCAAAATCGGCTAACAGGGCGAAGGAGGTTGGGTTAAGAAAGGTTGTAGGTTCTGTTCGCAGTTACCTGATCAAGCAGTTTCTAACGGAGTCTATATTGTATAGTTTTATCTCTTTTGTGCTGGCAGCCTTACTCGTCACGCTGGCAATGCCGTACTTTAATATGCTGGCTGCAAAAACACTCATCATCCCCTGGACTTCGTCTTGGTTCCTTCCGATGCTTTTGGTGTCAGCGGTTGCAATTGGTATCGTGGCGGGAATCTATCCCTCTTTTTATCTCTCCGCATTCAAGCCCATCGACGTACTCAAGGGAAAAGTAAGCCGCGGAAGTAAAAGCTCGACGCTGCGGAATGCCATGGTGGTTTTTCAATTTACAACCTCTATCGTTTTGATTATCGGCACCCTGATCATCTATCGCCAAATGAATTTTATATTGAATACCAAAATAGGATTTGATAAAGAACAAGTACTATTAATTCAAGGCGCTAATACACTCGACAAAAACCAGATTACATTTAAAAATGAATTATTGAAGTTACCCAATGTAGAGAATGTAACAGCAAGCCATTATCTTCCCGTAGCCGGCACGAAGCGGGATCAAAATGCTTTCTGGCATGATGGAAAGTCCAAGGAGGAAAAACCCTTCGGTGCACAAAAGTGGTATGTCGATGAGGACTATATCAGTACGCTGGGGATAAACCTACTGGAAGGAAGAAACTTTAATCCCGAAATTGCATCGGATTCACAAGCAGTCATCATCAATCAGGCAATGGCGAAAGTGCTGGGTTTTAAAAAACCGGTCGGTGAACGTATCATGACCCGGGAAACGCTCACAATTGTGGGTGTTGTGGAAGATTTTCATTTCGAATCAATGAAGGGTAAAATAGACCCGCTTTGTTTTATGCTGGGCGATTTTGGGTCCATCCTATCTGTAAAGGTGAAAACAAAAGATATGAAAGAGGCTATTCAATCCATTACAACCTTGTGGAATAAATTCCGTCCGTACCAACCCATGCGTTATACTTTTCTAGACGACAGCTATGCTAGAATGTATGATGATGTTCAGCGCATGGGCAAGATCTTGGTGAGCTTTACGGTCCTTGCCGTAGTAGTAGCCTGTCTTGGGCTCTTTGCGCTGTCCGCATTTATGGTGGAGCAGCGAAACAAAGAGATCAGCATTCGGCTTGTGCTCGGTGCATCCATCAACAATATTCTGAAGTTGCTAACACAAAATTTTGCTATTCTGATACTGATATCTTTTGTTATCGCAATACCCGTAGCATGGTACCTTATGCAAAGGTGGCTGGCGGACTATGTTTACCGGATTGATATCACCTGGGATGTTTTTGCGGTAGCCGGAATAATTTCTATTTTCATTGCATTGCTAACCGTGAGCTATCAGTCTGTTCGCGCGGCGTTAGCGAACCCCGCTAACCAACTAAGGTCGGAGTAAGTTTATCTTGTGATACACTTATGCAAAAAGCTCCTTTCTGAGAGGAGCTTTTTGTTTTTATGAATTAGGTTTCATCACTTTCTTCCGACTGCTTTCGCATATTTTCAGCTAGCATCGTATCGGGTATAACATTACTGAGCACCGACTGGACTTTATTTTTAAGACCCGACACGATCTTATCGTCACTTTTCATTAACGCTTCATAACCATCTCTTGCTACATCTACAGGGCTAGATAATTTTTGTCCTTTGGCAATTTTGGAGTTTTGCGCACCTGCTTTATTAAAAAAGTCAGTGTCAGTTGCGCCCGGCTGAAGCGCAGTAACCGTAACGTTGGTATCTTTCAGCTCATTGATAAGTGCTTCGGTAAACAGTAGAATATAACCCTTTGTCGCACCGTATACGGCTTGCAACGGAGCTGGTATTTCTGAAACAATGGAAGCAAGCTGCAGTATCTTACCTTCATTTCGGGCGACCATTTCTTTTAAAAAGAGGTAGGTAAGGGCTGTTAAGGAAGCCACATTCAATTGTATGATATCTAATTGCCGTTGGATATCCTCCTCAACAAATTTTCCATAAACACCTTGACCAGCATCGTTCACTAGCACATCCACCGTAATTCCGTGTGCTCTTACGTCATCGTAGATTTCAAAAGCCGTATTAGGTTGAAACAAATCTTTGGCCAGTGTTATTACCTCAACGCCATACAATCCGTTAAATTCGTTTGCCGTAACTTCTAGATCATTTTGTGAACGAGCAACCAAAATTAGGTTGTGACCATTTTCCGCAAATATTTTAGCAAGTTCATAGCCGATGCCACTCGTGGCTCCAGTTATGAGTGCATATTGATTTTGGCTTTGATTCGTATTCATAAATTTTATAGTTAAAAATTATGGTAAGGTCGGGCACCAATTTTATGAGTGATTATGCACATTATTCATCCGAAAAATTGTGCCACACTATTCTCTTTGGAAGGCATTTTCTAGTTGGGTAAATAAATCCCGACTGAGGAAGGAATTACTGTAGACAATGTTAGGATACCACACGTGATGAACATATAACGTGTTTTCTTGTTTTTTTAATAGCTCGGGCAATTGAAAGACTCATGGACAGCAACTATAGTACCTTATTTAAGGCGGCGCGACAAGACGATACTCACTTACTACAACAATTAATTGATGAGAACGTCGACATAAATGTTCATGATGAAAATGGCTTTACTCCCCTTATTATTGCCAGTTATCATGGCCATTTGGAGGCTGTAAGATTATTGCTTGAGGCTCATGCCGATGTTAACGCGCAGGACGACAGCGACAATACGGCCCTTATGGGAGTCTGCTTTAAAGGTTACCCGGATATAGCCGAATTACTCCTTGAACATGGAGCCGACGTCGACATACAGCATAGCAATGGAGAGACCGCGCTTATGTTTGCTTGTCTGTTTGGAAGGAATGAGCTGGTAAAGATAATTTTACAGCATGGCGGAGACAAAGAAATTAGAGAACACAAAGGATTAACCGCCCTTGATCTAGCCATTCAACAGGGAAATGAAGAGGCTATTGTTCTTCTTCGATGATCTCCCTACGGGCAATGTCATTAAGTTAAGGTTGTAGTACTTGATAATTTTGGAGCTTCCAGAAAAAACTTCGGCTGTAAGCTTCAAGCAATCCAGGTTGTGGAGCAATGTACTTGGCATATTATTTCCTTAAGTACTGCTTTTTTTCTTCCAGCTTCTGGATTAGCAACCTA
>CAZAHL010000039.1:0-32450 GCA_964484845.1 uncultured Chryseolinea sp.
TGGACATAACATACAATACCACTAGCATGGCACCAAAAATGGTAAAGCTGGTAATATGCCATGCGGTTCCTTGTAAGGACGAAAAGACAATCAGCAACACTAATGCGGCAGTAGCGAGAAGAGCGCCGATACCATGGGTAATGGCATTTGCAATTTCTTCTCTTTTTGAAAAACCAATTGATTCCATTTATATAGTTTCCTCAAATAACGGATATATCTTCATAATCGATATGGAACCTTCGATTGCCTGCGTAATTACGCGCCTGAGGCATAATCTTTAAGATAAGAAAAATGAGGAGTAAGTTCTCCATTTAATGTTATTGTTCCCCGCTCAATTATTCCCTCAGAGTCCTCGATAAGCAAGGGTTTAAGAATGCGATCGAGCAGGTCCCTTCCAAATTCTTCAGAGGAGCTTCGGGGGAGTTCACAGGGTAAATTATCAACAGCCATGACCGAAATCAGTCTGTCGTTGCTAAAGGCTAGATGAATGGAATTATCTGATGGATCATAGTCATAAATAGGATCGGGGATGGTGCTTGCCTTAACGGTACTCGGGATAGATCCTCCAATGTCACACGTTATATCGGCGATGATTTTAATTTTAAAGTCGGGCGATAACATATCTTCTTTTGTAAAAAGCACAGGCGCTTTTGGGTTCCAGAACGCTCCTGCGAGAAGAATGTCGGTGACTTTGGTAAAATCAATAAAGTGAGAAGAATAACGCTCGGGGTATTGGTGAAATTCTTCGCGATTGAAATGCCCCCCTTCCTTCCGCGTGTGATAATCTGCACTGCTGAGCTGTATGTAGACGGGTTCATCAAACTTATGATATAAAAAATCGTGGACATTAACCTTTCTGATACCCGCACTATCCAATGTTTCCATAGCGCCCTTTGCTACACGCCCCGCACCCGTGAGTAAAACTTTGACAGCAGGAAGTTTAACTTTGCGTAATTCAAGCTTTAGGTCATTCACGTCAAAACATTCAAAGGCTCTTCGAAGCATGAATTTTTTATAACGCTTGCCATACGCCCATAAACCGTTAAAGGCTCCTACGATTCCTGCATATCTGCCAAACGCTACCAGTCGATTACCTTGCTTGTCTTTTAATGCTTCGTAATCGATCAGCCGTATTTTTTTTTCAAGTGCCGCTTGCAAAAGTTTCCGATTATAGGGTTGTTCCTTTAGGGTATGTGAAAAAAATAAATAGGTCTTTCCTTCGAGTAGTGAAGGGATAGGAACTTCTTTTATGCCCATTAAAATATCACATCCGTCAACAACTGACGTCACCTCAATATCCAGCGCTCCGTATTCTTCATCTTTAAAGCACCGAATGTCACTCTTTTCACATTGCACTTTAACGTGCGGAAAGCGTTGCTCAATTTCTTCCACTTGTAGCGGTGTAAAAGGGACGCGCTTGTCAGGAGGGACTTTGCCCTCACGGATGAGACCGATCTTTAGAGAATTCATAGGACGAATGTATTGCGTTATAGCCAAGTTAGGTAAACAGTAAGCAGTGATCGGTAATCGGTGGAAGCCAGGTCACCACCGATTACTGATAACCGATCACCGATTACTACTCTTCTACGATCTCTCTAACAAGCCACCCAGCAAAGAACTCCCTTCTTTCCCCGCGTTCCGTCCGTAGGGAGCGAGTGCTTGAACAAGTTTGCGTATGGGCATGGATTGAAGCCAGACTTTGCCGGTTCCTTTAAGCGTTGCCAGAAAAATACCTTCGCCTCCAAAAATCATCGATTTAAGTCCGCCTGCACTTTGTACGTCGAAGTCTATCGTAGATTCAAATGCAACGACACAACCTGTGTCTACACGCAGGGTTTCATTATTTAGCGTACGTTCAATCACAGTACCGCCGGCATGAACGAAAGCTTTTCCGTCGCCTTGTAATTTTTGTAAGATAAATCCTTCTCCTCCAACCAAACCGGACCCTAACCTGCGATTAAATGTGATAGAAATTTGCGTTCCGAAGGCGGCACAAAGAAATCCGTCTTTTTGTACAATGAGTTGATTTGAGGGACTTTGTGCCAGATCGATCGGTATGACCGTTCCGGGATAAGGTGCCGAAAATCCCACCTTGGCTCGTCGATGGCCATGATTTGAAAAATGAGTCATGAACAGCGATTCGCCTGTAAGTACACGCGAACCCACGGAAAGCAATTTGTCAAATAGCCCTTGATTGGGATTTGATCCATCGCCCATTTTAGCTTCAAACTGGATACCATCTTCCATGAATAGCATTGCCCCAGCTTCGGCGATGACTGTTTCACCCGGATCAAGTTCTACTTCTACAATTTGAATACTCTCACCTTTAATTTGATAATCAATTTCGTGCGATCTAGCCATGGTATGAATTTTAATGTTCGTAGTACTTAAATACGGGATATTGAACCGGCTTGTTGTTCACTCCTTGCTTTTCGAGATAAGAATCAAAGAAATTCCAGGTCACGAGGCCATCGTCAGACTGTGGTTCTAATAAATAGAAGATAAGATTGGCCAGGGGTTGCACCAAATCAATGACATAATCCCCCTCTTTAAACTTGTTCTTGACTTTAATAAATTTGCCCTGAACGGTTGCCATGTTATGCCCTTCAAATTTTTTTTCTGCTCTTTCAAGTTTTTCTATCACAAACAATTCTCCTGAGAAATTTTGCGAACGTGAAAGGCGATTTACCTTTATTCCCTGTCTTGTGAGAAGATCAACTAACGTTGAAAATTCAGAAGGTATAACATAACCGCGTGGTAACGTTGATTCCATCGTTGACTGAAAATCTGCATGATACTGGATATTGTTAAGGGAAACAATTTTACCAGTGCGAATCCATTCCACTGTGCCATCTGATTTTTTTAACGGTATATAGTCGTACGTTTTAAAATCATTGAGTGTCTCAGTGGAAACCATTTTGAAGCGCACTCCTTTTTTAACTTTTCCAGAATTTTCAATAACATTTTTTACCGCCGCCTCTTCAGCTTGTTTATTGATAGACTGAATTTCTTGAGCGTGTGAATTTGAGTAAATCAGAATCTCCAAGGCAAAATGATAAGTTGAATTTATTCGCTGATAAAATCGCTCGTGGGAAAATGCTTCACTAAGAATAGCCATTCTGTTCCGGAACCCGAACTGATTTACCAGGTAGCGAGGATGATGATTGTAGGTATAGAAGTTTTTCAAAGGCCAACCTTCCTCCAGTTCATAATCACCATACGGGCCGGTCAATAAATGGTATTTATTTTTTAGTATGTCTGTAACTGATTTCAGAAAGACGTCTTTAGTATACTGATACGTTGCCGGCTCGCCTGCAGAATGATAGCTAGGTGACCAGGTGAGATTGTATGCGTGCCATGTTCCGTTGGTTGTGTGGAGGTCGACAAAAAGCTGAGGATCCCACTTAGAAATAATATTGGAGAACAGTCCTTGTGTTTCAGGTGCCTCCATCTTTACCCCATCCCGGTTGAGGTCAAGGCCTTGACTATTTTCCCTTAATCCTACTTCAAGAGGACTATCTTCCTGGGAAGGCCGTCTTCCTTTTTCCATTTTATCATTGCTGTCCGTATTGTAAATAGGAGCAAAGAGTATAATCTGATTATCCAATAAGTAACTTTTGTCTCCCAAAAGGATTTCGCGCATCAACATCATCACAGCTTCTTTTCCTTCAACTTCACCTGCGTGGATATTTCCCTGAACATAAATCACGGGTTTGCCCGAGGACTTTGCTTCTTCCGGAGTTCTAACGGTAGGCCTGGCTAATATCGCAACGGGTATCTCTTTGCCCCCTTGGCTCTTACCCATAGAGGTGATATGAATTAACTGGCTCTTTAGTTTTATGTTGTCCAGAAACCGGATAACATCTGCATATGTGGAGGTCTTTATAAACTCTGATTTCTCTGGAACCAGAATCAATTCTTCAGGCCAGGGGGTTTGGCCGTACAGAAGGCCGGAGAAACAAAATAGTGAAATGAATAAAGCGTAACAAAATCGCTTAGTGCATTGGCGGGAGGTGAACAATTGCAGTAACTTTTTAAGTGGGGGATTTCAATTTAGAATACTATTTTTTCTTCTTCTTCCCTTTTTTCAACTCGTCATAATCGTCGCGCTCTGCAAGCTTCTTGTCATCTACATTTTTATCTAAAAATTCATTTAACTTTTCAATGTTCATATTGGCTTTGATTTCGCCAAACTGATCTATTACAATGTCAAGCCCCTGGAGGTCTTTATGCACCTTGGGTTTTGGTTTGTTTTTGGATTTCTTATCTGCCTTTGCCATGGTTAAATTTACGCAACTTTTACATTCAAGGTTTTCAGCGCGTAGTCAATTCTTTTCATTACCTCATCTTTGCCAATAATTTCCATAACGATCATGAGGTCCGGCCCTCCTCCTACGCCGGTAATTGAAAGACGAAGGGCCTGCAGAATTTTACCGATGGCAATACCCAACGTCGCCGTTACCTTTTCAAGGGTTGCCTTGGCGCTTAAGGCATCAAATGTTGGTAAGTCAATCAACGCCGCTTTATAGGAAGTCAGGACTTTAACGGCATCGTCGTTCCATTTTTTATTTGCCACACCTTCGTCAAAAACAGTGGGTGCATAAAAAAGAAATTTGCCTTGTTCCCAGAAATCTTTTGGGAAAACAGCCCGTTCTTTCATAATCGAAACAATTTTAGCCGCCTTCGGTTTAGAACACGTTATGTTTTCCTTTGACAAGGAATCCAAAAGATAATCTGCAAGCTCATCATCCGATTTTGCCCGGAGGTATTGTTGATTAAACCATTGGGCTTTAAGGATATCGAATTTGGTCCCAGCCTTTCCAATTCGCTCCACTGAAAACGCTTCTATTAATTCATTCAATGAAAAAAGCTCCTGGGTGGTCCCTGGGTTCCATCCAAGGAAAGCCAGGAAGTTGATCAATGCCTCCGGCAAATAACCGGTTTCACGAAAGCCCATCGCCTTTTCTTTTGTCGCAGGATCTATCCAGTCCAATGGGAAAATCGGAAAGCCCATTTGATCCGCATCACGTTTGCTAAGCTTGCCATCGCCCGTAGGTTTTAATAATAATGGCAAGTGAGCAAATTGCGGCATCTCTTTTTCCCAGCCTAAATATTTATAGAGAAGGACGTGAAGCGGAGCTGAGGGCAACCATTCTTCCCCGCGTATCACGTGCGATATCTTCATCAGATAATCATCAACCACGTTGGCTAAATGATACGTTGGCATACCATCGCTCTTCATCAAGACTTTGTCATCGATTTGTGAAGAGTGAACCATCACCCATCCGCGTATCATATCGTTTAATCGTACTTCTTCTTTTCTTGGAACTTTTAATCTAACAACATACGGAGTTTTAGCAGCAAGAAGTGACTTTACTTCGTCTTCTGGTAGAGTAAGCGAATTGCGCATTTGCATTCGTGTTATGCTATTGTATTGCGGAGATGCGACGCCGGCAATTTTTAGCCGTTCGCGCATCGCTTCCAAATCCTGTTCGGTATCAAAAGCGTAATAAGCATTTCCATTGTCGATAAGTTGTTGAGCATACTGCATGTACATGGGTTTGCGCTCGGACTGCCGGTAAGGAGCATAAGGACCACCAACACCAAAACCTTCATCTATTGTAATTCCGACCCATGCAAGCGATTGAAGAATGTATTCTTCAGCGCCGGGAACATAACGCGTTTGATCTGTATCCTCAATCCGGAGGATCATCGTGCCCTTATTCTTACGAGCAAGCAGAAAATTATATAATGCTGTTCTCACACCACCAATATGTAATGCGCCCGTCGGACTGGGTGCAAATCGTACTCGAACGTCTCTCATCCTATAATTTATTTGGATTGCAAATGTAAAGTGAATTTGGGATTTAGGATACATTTTTTTGTTTATGCTTGGTATTCAGCCAGGAGCCAGCAATGGCAGAGAAAAAGCTTATTTTTGAAAGAATAGCGTAAGAAGGAGTAAATCGTATTGAATCATGAGTTCGGAAAATAAATATGATGTGATTATAGTGGGAGCCGGACCCATAGGGTTAGCGTGCGGCATTGAAGCAAAGAAAGCCGGACTGACTTACCTTATAATTGAAAAAGGATGTTTAGTCAATTCGTTGTATCACTATCCTCTGAACATGACTTTCTTCTCCACGTCGGAACGACTGGAAATTGGCGAGGTTCCCTTTATTTCTCACGGCCCAAAACCAAATCGTGCTGAATCCTTAGAGTATTACCGGCGTGTAAGCTCAACTTGGAATCTCAAAATCAAGTTGTACGAAAAAGTTGAACGTATCGAGCTCGAAAAAGGAGCTCATAAAATTTCCACCACAAAGGGACAATACAAAGCAAAGGCGGTAATTCTATCGCTGGGATTTTATGATTTGCCGTATCTCTTAAATGTTCCCGGTGAAGATTTACCAAAGGTTAAGCATTACTATGATGAACCTCATCCCTACTTCGGACAAAATATAATTGTTGTCGGAGCAGCTAATTCAGCCGTGGACGTAGCATTGGAGACGTACAGAAAGGGGGCGAACGTAACCATGGTGATCCGGGAACCAGCGATATTAGAGAGCGTAAAATATTGGGTGAAACCGGATATTGAAAACCGTATTATCGAAGGATCTATTAAAGCGTATTTTAATTCAGAAATACGGGAGATCAAACCCGTGTCGGTTATTGTAAAAACACCGGAAGGTGTCAAAGAAATTGAAAATGATTTTGTGCTGGCGATGACGGGCTATCAGCCGCCTTTTGATTTTATGGAAGCGTGTGGTATTCAATTTCACGATGACCCGTTTCATACACCCAAGTATGATGAAAAGACGATGGAGACGAATGTCAAAAATCTTTACCTGGCCGGGGTTGTATGCGGCGGTTTAAAAACGAATAAATGGTTTATTGAAAATTCCAGAATTCATGCGGAGATGATTGTTTCGCGGTTAAAAGAAACCCTAACAGTAAGCCCTCAAAGTGGACGCGACAGCACTTTTATAAGCGCCTCCGAATAGATTGACATGCACAAGCAAAGGATAAAGGTTGTAAAGGTCTAGCCTTTTATGGTATCCAGGTTGCAATGGGAACGTTTCAACATAGCTCACGTAAAATTCATCGTCAAAGCCGCCAAACAGTTTTGTCATGGCGAGATCAGCTTCCCTATTTCCAAAATATACAGCAGGATCAATAAGACAAGGCTCACCGTTTTCATCCGTAATGAGATTGCCACTCCACAAATCTCCATGAACCAGTGAAGGTTTTTCTTCAGGAAGAAGGGTAGGTAGTTTTGCATAGAGAAATTCAAATTGCTTTGACAATTCCGAATCCATAATTCCTGCATCAATAGCAAGCTTCAATTGAACATTTAAGCGTTGTTCAATAAAGAATGTTAACCAGGATGCATGTTGGTTGTTGAGCTGTTTTAGGGAACCGATGTAGTTGTCATGATCAAGCCCAAACAAATCCGAAGAACAGCGATGAAGGGAAGCAAGTTTGCTTCCCAGTTGCTGCCAGTAAATTTTTAATCGTGGTTTCTCTTCGATGAATTGGAGAAGAAGAAATTGAAACGAACCTTTTTCACCGAAACCGATGACTTCAGGAATTTTAATACTGTTTTGTTCACCAAGTAATTTCAAACCTTTGGTTTCGGCCTCAAACATTCCAGGAAATTTTTTGATATCGTTCCATTTAAGAAAAAAATCGCCGCGACTGGTTTTTAATTTCCCTCCCTGATTAATACAGCCTCCGCTCGCAAAAGAAAAACCTTGAATTAAATTTGAATCGTCATTGTTCAACAAAGCTTTTACACCTTCTACAACGCTCGACGGAATACTGGATATCATCTGCAGGACTTTACTATATAAAAGTAAGGGTCACGCAAAGGCCAGCAAAGGAAATACGCAAAGATCACAAAGTTTTCTCCCGACTCTGGTAAGATAGCGGGTAAGTCACAGCGTCAGCTTGACGGATTTTTCTTCTCAAAAAAAGGATTGAACTTAATTCCGAAATAAAAGTTTCGCGGGGCCGCTGCATTGTAATACCGGCCACCTACCGCGTTTAAGTCATTCCCTAAGCTGTATCGTTTATCTAACGCGTTATCAACTCCACCAAATATTTCGTAGGCGAAGTTGGTTTTCACTGTAGATCGAAATCCGATTCTGCCACCCAATAAAAAGTACTCTGAAGCATATTCTGTATTGGCATCATTCAATGGAAGGGCGTCCGTATAATTCGCCGTCAGATTTAAGTACATTTTTTTTAACGTCATGTCCACACCCCAGAGGGCAATCGTCGGTGCAATGCCAGTTAATTGATTTCCTGAAAAGTTATTTCCGTCTTGCTCGTAATTTCTAAATCGATAATGATTGTAAGTGTAACTTGTCCAAAGAGATAAGGCTGTTATCAATCTAGTATTGATCACAGGTTTCCAGGAAAGGGTAGCTTCTATTCCGCGTTGAGAAGTTTTACCTGCATTCACGAAAAATTCTCCCCCATTAGAACTCTGAATTACAATAGTTTCGTCTAATCTGAAGTCATAGATGGAAAGATCGTAGGTAAGCTGCCGTTTAGCCAGGCTTCCACGAAATCCTATTTCATAATTCAGACCGCGTTCAGAGTTTAGATTGTTGTTATAAGTTCCTGATGATGGCCTTACTTCTGCTAATGAGGGCGGAGAAAACCCCTGACTTACACTGGCATAGATAGAATAGGTATTGAATTTTTTTAACAACGCTATTCGCGGCGAAACAACTGGATCGAATTTCCTTTCGTGTTGAATGGAAGGTGAGGGTTGAAGCCTGGTGAATTTGTATTTTAGGAAATTGGCGCTTGCCCCAAGCGTTAGATAAAAATTATGGCTAAGGTCTAATTCAGCTTGAGCAAAAAAGAGCAAAAGACTAGACGATAATTTATCATCCGTTTGAACCGTATCTATTGCTCCAAACCTGTTTCCATAAACCGTGATAGGTGAATTGAAGTATTGATATTCTCCTCCCAACGTAATTTTTCCTTTTAATGATTTTTCAAAAACATATTGTGTTTGGGTCCGTGCTCCTGCATTTCGCTCATCGCGAACCTCATAATTACGGATGGCTGGATTTTTAAAATCAGAGAGTGACCCATAAATTCCGGTTTGCGTAGACCAGGCTTCGTTCCATTGGTACTCATCTACGAAACCAACGTAACCAGTCTTATTTGCAATGGCGGCTTTTTGTTCCACTGCTCCTCTACCAGGCATAGAAGGCCGGGCTTGTTTTGGATTCACATCATATTGTGCCTTTGTTAGTCCGCCTGGCGTTTCGTAAAAAAGATCGGTGTAGAAAAGCGTTGTTGAAAATGTATGATTCGAATTTAATCGAAAGGTTATGTCACCCTGAATTGCGTCGCGTCGCATACTGGTTTGTTCCCGGTAACCGTCAGCCTGCTGATGCGCATATTGAAATCTTAAATCCAACTTGTTGGAATGTGTTTCGGTCGCCAAATGGTATCGCTGGAGTCCATAACTTCCAAAAACAGTAGAAAGTTGAAGTTGGTCTTTTTTGGTGTCAGGACTTTGTAAAAGAAGGACTCCGCCGGTCCCCGCTCCGTAAAGACTTCCACCAGGTCCCTTTATAATTTCCATGCTTCCGATGGAATTAAAGTCTAAAAGATTAAGGTATGTATTTCCACCGCCATCCGTAAAAGGCAAACCGTTCCAATAAACTTTTACATTCCGAATTCCAAAAGGTGAACGCAACAGACTTCCTCTAATTGAAAATCGGTAGCTGCCCGGTGACCGCTCTTCCATGCGAACCCCCGGAATGGTATTTACAGCGGGAAGAAAAGAGGAATTATTAAATCGCTCAAAATCTTTTGGAGACACTACCGCAACCGATGCCGGGACTTCATTTGATGGCCGCTTATAGGCATAAGCTTGAATGACCACTTCATTCAGTACCTTGGCCGTATCAGAGACCTGCTCGGGCGTTTGAGCAAGCAGGAGAGTGTAACCTGGTAAAACGAGGAAGCAAAGGGCTGAAATAAGACTTTTTGACATAGATTTTGAACGGGTACATAAGTATGAAAATATTTTAACCCATATAAGTGATTTCTATAAAGAAGGTTGAAATTTATTGTTAAATGGGCCCCACGTCAAACTTTTCAAGGATAAGCCAATAAATTTCGCCATCTTGCGCGATCCGAACTAAACCGAGGAATTTCTGGTTTAGACGATGTGAGCAAAAAGCTTACAAATCATTAAAATAACAACAAACATGGGAAGACCTCCAGTATTACCGAAGAAAAAGAAGGACGGATTTTATTTGGAATTGCGCAATAAAGGCGCAAAAAGCGGGATTATAGTTATCCGCGACACAAAAGAAGCTATGCTCCAAGCAGCCAGGCAATATGAGAACACAAAAGATGTTATCGTTCTAGGCGAGCATAAAAACGGTAAGAAAGTAGTGGAGGAAGGTCGTAGCAAGAAAATGGTTGCTTAATTTTTTTCCAATTCCTGCAGTAATTTTTCTACGGAAATAGGCGTTTCGAAAAAGTTTAGCACTTTTAACAATACCCGATCAACGATAGTATCGGGACAGGAAGCACCACTCGTAAGGACGATCTTTACTGGATTTTTATCCGGAATGAAATTTCGGGTGGTAGACTTTATTTTCTCATGAAAATTAAAGTGATGAATTAGGTCCTTACTATTAATTTCTGCGTCGGAATTAATAAAATAGGTAGGAAATTTCCGTTCGCATAGTTCCACAATATGCGAGGTATTGGAGCTGTTATACCCACCAACCACCAAGGCGAGATCAGCGTTTGTTTCCAGAAGTTTATAAGTGGCATCCTGATTATCATTTGTCGCATAACACAGGGTGTCCCGCGTGTCCGCGAAATGCTGCAAAATATTGCTCAACCCATATTTATCGGTCATCACCTGCCTTAAATAGTCTGCTATTGCCTGGGTTTCAGTAGCAAGCATCGTAGTTTGATTTACAACTCCTATCCGTTGCAAGTCCCTTTCCGGTTCAAAGCCTTCGGTATATTTTCCAGCGAACTCCATTAAAAATTCTTCTTTAGGTTTATTTCCGCGAATAGAATCTCCCAATGAGATAGCATCGGCCATATCACGCAAAACTAACGAGGGGCCACGTTGAGCACTATGCGAAAAGGTAGCACGTGTTTCTTCGTGCTTGGGTTTGCCATGAATTATGATAGTATAATTTTCTAAGCCTAGTTTTTCAGATCTATTCCAAACTTTCTCAACGAATGGACAGGTGGTATTGTATTTTTGAACTTCAAGTCCTTTATCAAGAAGAAGGTTCTCGATCTCCACGGTTGTTCCAAAAGCAGGAATAATAACAATGTCATCTTTTCGTAATTCCGACCATGGAATAATCTGATGGCCATCCGTGTCCATTATGAATTTTATACCACGGCTTTGCAGGTCGTTGTTAACTTCCTGGTTGTGGATCATCTGGCTTAAGAGAAATACCCGGTTGTCGGGATTCTCTTCTATTGCCTTGTAACTGATCTCGATGGCATTCTCGACGCCATAACAAAATCCAAAGTGCCTTGCAATATAAAATTGGACGGGACCAAAGTCTAATAACGTTGGCGAAAAATCTTGTTTACGCAAATCTTTCAGCCTCCGGAATTCTTTGATTTTTCCAGTGAGGGATGACCTATAATAAGGGGGAATTTCAAACTTTTTGATAACAGTCTTTTATCAGCGCTACTGTAAGTTAGCGAATCGTGGAAGGAATTAAGTAAACGTTATCCGTATAACTATTAACGGATAACGTTTAACTACTCTTAAGCGGCTTTCGATAGCTCGTCTTCCTTTATTTTATTAATTCTAATCTCTTTGGTTTCGAGGTCAAACCATTTTACCTCTACAAAATTGTTTTTGATGTACTTTAAAACCTCCATCACTTTCCCATCAATCTTGCTGCGAACACGTTCGCCTTTTCTAAACAATCTCCTCATATATTTATATGTATTTACATTCTGAATGCATAATTATATTCTCTTGGGAACGCTTCATATACTCCCGAAAGAATAACCATGTCGCCGGCTTTTTTCTTTTTTAATAACTCATTTACTTCTTTGACTGACTTCACTTCTACGTCATTTATTCTGGTGATAATAAAACCTTCCCGTATATCTGTGTATTTGGACAATCGTCCGTTACCCAGTGCCTTAACACGAACGCCGTTTTCAAGTTCGAGTTTTTTTAGAACTTTTCCATCTACTTCCTCCAATTCAAATCCTAAACTGGCAAAAGCATCTCGTTCTTCGGGTTTAATAGGTCCAACTTTTCCATCGCGACCTTTAAGCTCTACCGGAATAATGACTTCTTTACCTTTGCGGTTAACCAGCATATTAACACGATCACCAGGACGGTGACGACCGATGTATTCAATGAGGCCAGCACTCGTTCTAATAGGTGTTTCGTCGATTTTGACAACCACGTCACCCTCTTTAATACCGGCGTCCTTCGCAGAACTTTTTTCGGCAAATCCAGATACATACGCTCCTTCATTAACTTTAAGATCGTATTCTTTGGCAAGTTGACTATTCACATTCCCGATATTAACACCAAGCCATCCTCGTTGTACTGCTCCGTACTTGACCAAGTCTTCTACCACCTTACTAACAATATTGGAAGGTACTGCAAAACCATATCCGGAATAAGATCCCGTTTGACTAAAAATAGCAGTATTAATACCAAGAAGACCGCCGTTTAATTCTACCAATGCGCCTCCACTATTTCCAGGGTTTATGGCAGCATCCGTCTGTATAAAAGACTCAATAGCAGTACTGCCATTTTCCGTATTTCGGTTGAGAATGTTAATGGCTCTTCCCTTGGCACTGATGATACCAGCAGTTACGGTTGAATTGAGATTGAAGGGATTTCCAACAGCTAAAACCCATTCCCCAATTTTTGCTTTGTCTGAATCAACAAAGGATAAAAAGGGCAGGTCTTTCTGATTAATTTTTATTACAGCGATGTCTGTATCAGGGTCGATTCCGACAACCTCAGCTTTGTAGTTTCTGTTATCGTATAATGTTACCTCCACCATATCGGCGTCTTGCACGACGTGATTATTGGTTACGATGTATCCGTCTGCATTAATGATAACTCCTGATCCCGCGCTCTGGCTAGGGCCTTGAGGTGCCCGCGGCCCAAAGAACTCACGGAAAGGATCTAGATTTTGAGTTTGCTCTTCTCTACCTGCAGCTTGTGTGGATCGGATATGAACCACGGCAGGCATAACCTTTTCAGCAGCCGTTGTAAAGTCAAGCGGTATGACCTCACCCTTCTCGTTAAGTTTATAGGCAACCTTGGACGCTGGTACATCAGTCAAGTATTCTACTCTTTTTGTACCATCATCTTTTTTATCATTTATCCATTCAAATGTGGCGATGGTACTCATGCTCCCGAGTATTGCTGCCAAAAAAAGTGCTCCGAATCTTTTCATAGTTTATCAAATTTAATATCCGTGATTAATTAGCAAAAACCAGGCAAAAACCTCACAAAGTAATTTTGGCAGAATAAGTAAGTCAAAATTCCCTTTCCTTCAATGCCCGCTGTCATAAGTACGAAATCTTTCGCATTTAGGTTCAGGGATTTAGTTTAGAGCTTAAAAGTTCGAGTGGCTGGAAACTGAACTGCGTTTCATAATCAAGTGAAAGTTTGACAGTCAAAATCGTTGCTTATAGGATAACGAGAACGAATCAGTTAACCATATGTTTAGGAAGCACGAAATTTTATCGATACCCTGGCAGGTACTATTTGTAATGACCTTAATGTGGTTTTCTTCCCGAAAAACCGCTGACAATTCGCAGGTTAATTTTTTTAAATACTTTTGCCCCGCTTAGCAATACGACAACATGCAGGGAAAGGTCATTCTGAAAAAAGGCAAAGAGTATTCCATTGAACGTTTTCATCCGTGGATTTTTTCCGGAGCTATCCTGGAAACGGTGGGCGATCTTAGCGATGGATGTTGGGTTGAGGTTCTTACGGTTAAGAAAAAAATGCTAGGTTTTGGCCATTATCAACAGGGGAGTATTTCGGTTCGGATGCTGTCCTTTGGACATGAACTGGACCCTGATTTTTGGTCAAACAAGATTGCTCAAGCTTTACGATTGCGAGCCATTGCAGTCCGTCCTTCCGATTTAACCAATGCCTATCGTTTGGTCCACGGAGAAGCCGACGGGTTACCAGGATTGATAATAGATTATTACAACGGTATAGCTGTTATGCAAGCCCACTCTGTGGGTATGCATCTCGATCGCATAAACGTTTCAAAGGCACTTCGATCTATTCTAAAGGAAGACCTAAAAGCTGTTTTTTACAAAAGTCAGGCGACACTCCCCGGAAAGAATGTGGACGGGTTTAAAGACGAATATTTATTCGGAATGAGTGCAGTACCTCACTTGATTCAAGAAAATCAACATAAATTTCTTGTTGATTGGGAGGACGGTCAAAAGACCGGATTTTTTCTGGATCAGCGCGAGAATCGAAATCTATTGAGCTCTTTTTCCGAGGGGAAAAAGGTGCTAAACACTTTTTGTTACACCGGCGGATTCTCGGTTTACTCATTGGCTGCCAAAGCCACTTTTGTTCATTCTGTTGATTCATCGGAAAAGGCCATTAGCCTTACTCGGAAAAATATTGAACTCAATGGATTTAGTTCCTCCGAAAATCCCTGCTTTGCAGAAGACGTGTTTGAATTTATTAAGGACAAGCAAAATCAGTACGATGTCGTTGTCCTTGATCCGCCTGCTTTTGCTAAACACAGAGATGCTCGTCATCAGGCAGTAAAGGGGTATCAACGGTTGAACGCCGAGGCGATGAAAATGATCAAGCCAGGAGGAATTATTTTTACATTCTCTTGCTCACAGGTTGTTGACAAAAAACTTTTTTATGATACCGTAGTATCCTCGGCAATTCAGGCCGGACGACAAATCAAAGTTTTGCATCATTTGTCGCAAGGACCCGATCATCCGGTATCGATCTTTCACCCAGAAGGAGAATATTTAAAGGGATTAGTACTTTACGTGGAGTAACAAGTTCTACTTACATGTCTTCGGTCTTTGCGTGTTTCTTTTTGGTTTTTTTTGCGTGACCTTATAATTAAATGGTTCAATTAATTATGGTGCCATTCCGAGGTGGTACGGTGGGAAATCATCTCCCAATTTTTTTTCCGCAAGGCAAAAACCCGTACATAATGGAGGCTATACTTTGAAGTACCATCTTTAGCCGGTTGCAGGCGGGCTACAGTCAGTTTTCCAAAAACAAGGGCAATGTCTTTATGCAACTCAACCTGGATAGAGTCGTGTTCTCTGGAAACATAACCTGGATTTTTCTTAATGGCCTCCAGCCAACTTTTTTTGGAATCGACCAGACCTGTTCCGTGAGTGAATATAAAATCTTCTCCGTAAGACTGCTCAAGGGTTGCAATGTTTTTGGCAACAACTGCTTTGTCGATTTTGCGATTGAGTTCATCCACGCGTTTTATGATAGCAGAATCGGCAACAGCAATCTGAGCGAACACATTTGACACGTGGGAAACAAATAGCATGCTCAGCACAATCAGAGATTTAATATTCATATAGGGGCCAATTTGTTTGCTTTTCTCCCTAAAATTAAAAATATAATTCCTTTACCGGTAATCGTTGGATTCTTTTCTAATTGTGCGATACTTTGCAACATGAGTAAACCCGATAAAAAACTATTCTTGCTGGATGCATACGCTTTGATATACCGCGCCCATTTTGCGTTCACCAAGACTCCTCGAATAAATTCAAAAGGCATTAATGTCTCGGTCCCCTTCGGTTTCACCAACACCCTGTTGGAGGTTTTGCAAAAACAAAAACCTACCCATATTGGTATCGCTTTCGATACAACAGCAAAAACCTTTAGGGATGAAATTTTTAAAGAGTATAAAGCAAATCGTCAGGAAACCCCCGAAGACATCAGATACGGCATCCCGAAAGTAAAAGACATCATCCGAGGTTTTAATATTCCGATTCTTGAAATGGATGGTTATGAGGCGGATGATATAATTGGGACCCTCGCCAAACAGGCGTGTACCCAGGGATTTGAGGTTTATATGATGACGCCCGATAAAGATTTTGGCCAGTTGGTAAACGACTGTGTTTTTCTCTACAAACCTGCATACATGGGCAATGCGGTTGACGTTCTGGGCGTAAAAGAAGTTTGTGAAAAATGGGATATAGAGAATGTTTCCCAGGTTATTGACATGCTGGGTCTGCAAGGTGATACATCGGATAATATTCCCGGCATTCCCGGTTTCGGCCCAAAGACCGCCGCAACACTACTGAAGCAATACGGATCAATTGAGAATATTATAGAGCATGCTGCAGATCTAAAAGGAAAGCAAAAGGATCTCGTGATTCAATTTGGTGAGCAGGCTATTCTCTCCAAAAAATTGGCTACGATCATTACCGACGTCCCGGTGGAGTTTGATGAGAATAAACTGAAGTATGGAGGCCCAGATGTAGATAAGCTCAAGCCGCTTTTTATCGATCTCGAATTTAAATCTATTATGGCCCGGGCTTTTGGTGAAGGTACGGCAGAGGTACCAAAACCTTTGCCTGCCGGTGGTCAGCTGTCTATGTTCGGGCAAGAAAATGTAGCGCCTACCCAGGACGTGATCGAAAAGAAAACATTTGCATCGAAGTCAGTCCAGTATCTAACGATCGAGAATGTGCAACAACTTCAAGAGTTAGTGATTAAACTGAAAGATCAACGTCTTATAGCTATTGATTCTATCACTGATGATGCTCCTAACTTCGATTTTCAGTTAAAGGCCTTTGCCGTATCTTATCGTGACAACGAAGCTTACTACATTCCGGTTGAATCAACTGAGAAAGCGAAGGAATTTGTTAAGGTAATAAGTCCAGTGTTCTTAGATTCCAAGATTACCAAAGTGGGGCACAATGTGAAAGCTACATTGTTGATCTTAAAGAAGAATGATGGCGAAGTGGCTGGCCCTTTATTTGACGTTATGTTGGCACACTACCTGATTGAGCCTGAAGCCGCTCACGACCTTCCCATTTTATGTTCTCAATACTTAAGCTACGACTTGCTTCCACAGAATGATCCCAACATTAAAGACAGATTGTGCGAAAGAGCCGAACTCCTTTTTCAATTGCGAAACAAATTATATCAAGAATTAGAAAAGAGGAGGCACGTCAAATTATTGATGGATACAGAGATGCCGCTGAGCACAGTTCTTGCGGCGATGGAGTATGAGGGCGTAAAAATTGATATTCCCGCACTTTCAAAAATGTCTGACGAATTACGCGTGGAAAGTGAACGAGTACAGCGCGATATTTTTCAAATGGCAGGAACAGAATTCAACATTGGTTCCCCTAAACAATTGGGCGATGTGATCTTCGACAAGATGAAATTGATTGAGAAACCCAAGAAGACCAAATCGGGCCAGTATGCGACAGGGGAAGATATTTTGGTCGCCTTGGCGCCGAAGCATGATATCGCCAGGAAAATTTTGGATTTCAGAGAGTACGAGAAGCTACGATCTACTTACGTGGATGCGTTGCCAAGAATGATCAGCAAGACAGATGGACGAGTCCACACAGACTATCGCCAAGCGTGGGCAGTAACGGGGAGGCTAAGCTCAAACAATCCTAACTTACAGAATATTCCTATACGTACTGAAAAGGGAAGACTCATTCGCAAAGCCTTCATAGCACGAAGCGATGAGTTTCTTTTTATGTCGGCGGACTATTCACAAATCGAGTTACGTATTGCAGCCTCGTTTGCAAAAGACGAGATCATGATCGAGGCCTTTCGCAATAAGCGGGACATTCACACAACTACGGCAGCGAAGGTTTTTAAAGTCGACCTTGCCAGCGTTACTGCAGATATGAGAAGGAAAGCGAAAGAAGTAAATTTTGGAATTCTGTATGGAAGTACAGCGTTTGGTTTGGCCCAAAACCTTAGAATCTCCCGGTCAGAAGCGCAAGAAATTATTCAAGCATACTTCACGGAGTTTTCAGCTATCAAGCGCTTTATGGATGATTCTATTAACAACGCTCGTGAGAAAGAATACGTCGAGACCCTTCTGGGACGAAGAAGGTATTTACGTGACATCAACTCTCGAAACGTTACTACCAGGGGATTCGCTGAACGCAATGCCATCAACGCCCCCATCCAAGGCAGTGCCGCCGACATCATAAAAATTGCCATGGTAAACATTCATCGCTGGCTTCAAAAAGAAAAGCTTAAGTCAAAAATGACAATGCAAGTCCACGATGAGTTGGTTTTCGATGTCCATAAAGATGAAGTCGAGATAGTAAAAGAAAATGTTGTAAACTTAATGAAGTACGCCGTGCACCTGGAAGTACCGATGGAGGTGGAAGTCGGCGTGGGATTGAACTGGCTGGAGGCACATTAAAAGTTTCGAGTTTCTAGTTTAGAGTTTCGAGTTGTGGACCGAGCGCGTGCAGCCGGTCGAAATTTTGTGAGCGTGCCCCAGTAAAGCATTGGAAAGCTTGACCTCAGCTTCGAGCCTCAAGCGATGAGCCAGACACTCGAAACTCTAAACTCTAAACTCTAAACTAGTTCCGAGTTGTGAACCGAGCGCGTGCAGCCAGCTCAAAATTTTAGTTTGAGTCTTACAAACTTTAGTGTCAACGCGCAAACGTGGAGACGGGCACTCGAAACTCTAAACTCGAGACTCTAAACTAGTTAATAGCGTCTTCGAAATGCACGATCTCAACCTCGGATCCGAGTCTCACGGACACGATATCAAACCGGATATGCCCATGCCAATCGGTTGAATAAATGTATTCTTCCGCTGCTTCAAAAATTTTTCTCGCTTTTTGATCATCTACAAATTCCTCCGGGTAGCCATAGGAGGTGGACGATCGGGTTTTTACTTCAACAAAGATCGTCCAGTCGTCACGCTTAATGATCAGGTCGATTTCCGCATGTCTGTAACGGTAATTTCGGGCAATGATTTCCCAGCCCTTTTTCTGTAGGAATTCGGCAGCGAGATTTTCGCCTTCGTTGCCTTTTTGGATTTTATCGCTCACAATATGTTCTTAACTTTGAAACACAATTTACAATTATGTCGATAATCAAAAAATCGATTGAGGGATTTACCCGTCAATTAGCAGGGGCGTTAAAGATTGGAAGATCCCTTGATCTTGATCGTCCTGGAAGTGACATCCGGAACATCGTGATTGCCGGTATGGGTGCATCGGGTATTAGCGCTAACCTGGTGGAATCCCTGACCTTTGGAAGGATTCCTATTCCAATAACCGTTTGTAAAAGTTACAACATTCCTCAATTCGTTAGTCCACATACATTGTTCATTGCATGCTCTTACACAGGCAATACAGAAGAGACGGTTGCAGCGCTGCACAAAGCATTGTTGAAACGTGCGCAGGTTATTGCGGTAGCTTCCGACGGTAAGCTTCTGGACATTTGCAAGGAATATAACTTGTTTTACATTCAATTGCCTTCCAAACCGGAAAGTCCACGCTCCTTGTTGCCGTATAACATGAATGCTTTGTTATACATCCTGTATCATACCAATCTTATCGGTGCTGCGTTCATCAAGGAAACGGAAAACGCAATTGAATTTTTAGATAGTGGTGAAAAGGGCATTCAGTCAGAAGCGGAGCTTATCGCCAAGAAGTTAAAGGGGAAGCTTCCCGTAATTTATTGCGACAACCGACTTCATGCTATGGCTTTGCGTTTTCAACAACAGTTGAATGAAAATGCTAAGCAAATGGCCCACGTCAATACATTTCCGGAAATGAATCACAACGAGTTGTCAGGCTGGAATTTTCCGGAAAACCTGATGCCGATGTTGCAGCCGGTATATCTTTACTCGGATCACGATCATGAGCGTGTTGAAAAAAGGATGGAGCTCTGCCGGGGAATTTTTGAAAAAAAGTCGAACCCAATTATTGATATCATTGGCGAAGGTGCCTCACTGTTGGAGCAATATTACTATCTCATTCACCTTACAGATTGGATTTCATTTTATCTGGCTAAAGAAAATGGAGTCGATCCTGACCCTACTGAAGCCATTGCTCACGTAAAGGAAGAGCTGGGAAAGATCAAGTAAAATTATTTCTGTTTATAGATGCTTTTAAGGTTTTTGAAAGTCTAATTTAAACTCACTAATTACCTGCCCCAAAAGAAAGTTCAGGCCAGGGCGCAAAGAAAGACACGCACACCACAGAAATGTTTCTGTATCCTTTGCACTTTTCTTCGCGAACTTTGGGTGAAAAATTTTCAACGTCGTACATTAAAGACAAATTCTAATTAAACGATTATGAGCATATCCCGAAGAGATTTTATAAAAAATATTTCGTCTGCATCATTGGTATTGTTAGGAGGTAGTGTAATAAAACTTACTCCAGCCGATGCCGCCCTCTTGCAACAAAACGCTTCCCTTCGTTTTGTTATAGCTTCAGACGGCCACTATGGGCAAGAAGGCACTGAATCAGATTTATTCTATGATACTCTGGTGAAACACGTTTCGGACTTCCATCAAAAAAATGCGCTTGATTTTTGTGTCATCAACGGGGATATCATCCACGATAAAAAAGAATTTTTAGTAGGCGCTAAAACCCACCTTGATAAATTACCCGTAAAATATTATGTCACCAAGGGCAACCACGACATGGTAAGCGATGAATATTGGAAAGAAGTCTGGGGGATGCCAACCAATCATGACGTCAGGATCAATAAAAATACCTTGCTCCTGGCCAACACCTCGAATGAGAAAGGCGAATACTTAAGTCCGGATTTGGATTGGATGAAGGCGAAACTGGATGCCCACAAAGCGCAACAGAATGTTTTTATTTTTCTACACATTCCGCAGGCAAAATGGACAAAGAATGCCATCGAGACACCTGCACTTTTTCAATTGCTTGATGAATACAAAAATGTGAGAGGAGTTTTTCATGGCCATGAACATGACCAAGATGGAGTTAAAACGATAAACAAGGTTCCTTTTATGTTCGACTCACACTTTGGTGGAAACTGGGGAACAACTTATAGGGGTTTTCGTGTTGTAGAGCTGGTCAATGATAAATCTTTTCTAACCTACATCATGAACCCTACTGAAAAAATTAATCAAGCATCCTTTTGATTTTGAATTCTGTTATCAATAAAGATATTCATGTAACTGATCTTGGCTCTATCGATTTTAAGGATGCCTGGGACTATCAAACTGTGTTATTCGAAAAAACACTTGCTATAAAGTCCCGGAACAGATCGTTACCCCAACAAGACCAGGAAGCTACGGAGAATGTTCTGCTTTTTTGTGAGCATCCCCACGTCTTTACGTTGGGATCAAGTGGAGATAAGAACAATTTGTTAGTAAAATCGGAGGATCTTTCTGCTATTAACGCATCTTATTATCATATCAACAGGGGTGGTGACATTACCTACCATGGCCCCGGTCAGTTAGTTGGATATCTAATTATTGATCTTGAAAATTTCTTCACCGATATTCACAAGTATATGCGTTCTCTTGAGGAGGCTGTAATTCAAACACTCCAGGAATTTGATGTTAAAGCATCGAGAATATCCGGACTTACAGGAGTGTGGATCGATCAAGAAAATAATGCCCGAAAAATTTGTGCGCTTGGCGTTAAAACAAGTCGATGGGTAACTATGCACGGTTTCGCGCTTAACGTTCATCCTGACCTATCTTACTTTAACCATATTGTGCCCTGTGGTATTCAAGGTAAAGCAGTAACTTCTCTTCAAGCGGAGTTAGGTAGTAGGGAAATCACAATGGATCAGGTGCAAAAAATTTTACAGGAGAAGATATTAAGTATTTTTGAAATGAATCTTGTGTAGTATGATCCGGGATATTAAAATACCAGAGGTAAAAAATGTAACACTTGCTGTGGCGCGGGAAAAGACTGTGACTGAAAATGAACCATGGAAAGTTTACCTGATCAATAACAATGAGTTTGCGATCGAGAACACGTTAGTCGCGAGCAAGGGATATGGAGAAAAAGATGGGAAGCCTCAGCAAACTACTATCCTTCGACATTTTTTGGAAACCATCGATCCAAAAAGTGCTACCCTCATTGAACCGATCGACCCTGCAGTTTTCCATCTTAACAATGAATACTGGGTGAGCTATTATATAGGATCGCAGATTTTTGACAAGAAATTTGTGTTTGTTCCTGATTCCATACGGGAAGAACATTTATCGTTTATTAAGGAATTGGCAATGGAAGGAGTTTTGCATTCTTGAGCGTTTTAAGCTTCTTAACAATTTCTTACTTTAGCATCAAACCCCGATGTGAATGATTCCGGAACTTCGTGACATACTTTTTCTTGATATTGAAACTGTTGCCAACACTGCTGATTATGATGTATTAGACGAACGCATTAAGGGGCAATGGGCTCGTAAAGCCATGTTCTTCAAAAAAGATAAACAACAAACAGATGAAGAAATCTACCATGAACGCGCGGGCATTTATGCAGAGTTTGGAAAAATTATCTGTGTTGCAGTAGGGAAATTTATCGATACTGAGTCAGGGGAATTGGGATTTAAAACCAAAGCTTACTACGGAGATGATGAGGCTGTTCTTTTAAGTGAGTTTAAGAGCATGATCGAGAAAGCCGATCCCGCCTCACTGAAGTTATGTGCTCACAATGGAAAGGAGTTTGACTATCCGTACTTATGCAGGAGATTACTTGTAAATTGCATTGGTCTGCCCCCGGCATTGAACATTATGGGTAAAAGGCCATGGGAAGTTCAACATCTGGATACATTGGAAATGTGGAAGTTTGGTGACTACAAACATTACACATCGCTGGACCTTCTGGCTTCTATTTTTAATATTCCATCCAGCAAAAGCGATATTGATGGAAGCCAGGTGAATGCGGTTTACTATCAGGATAAAAACCTCCTTAAAATCAAAGATTACTGTGTCAGGGATGTGGTCGTTCTAGCTCAGCTATATTTGAAAATGAAGTGCATTCCTGTATCAGGCAATTTAATTATCCGGAATTCCGAATAACTTTTATAATATTAACAACATACATACAAACAACATCAACCTTCCTGGCTCAATCATGTTAAATATGATGGTCAGGATGGGTTACATTATACTATGAGTAAATCAAAAAAAACAAAAGATAAGCCGAGTCATGACAAAAGAAGTCAGTTAGAATCCGAGCTGTTGTCTTTATTCGATCAGGGCGAAGCATATTCCTTTAAACAGATCATAAAAAAATTAAGTCTTAAGAAAAAAGATGACATTAAAACAGTCGGTCAAGCAGTAGACCAATTGCTAGAGGATGAAAGAATTGAACAACTGAGCGACGAGACTTATAAAATTAAGGGCAACAGCAATGCCGAACCGTTAACAGGCATTTTGGATCATGTAAGCTCACGCTTCGGCTACGTGAAATTGGGGAATGATCAACCCGATATTTATATTAAAAGCAGTGATCTGGCTTCTGCAGTGGACGGCGATACTGTGCGTATTGTGATTTTTCCCACCCGTCATGGAGAACATCAGGAAGGAAAAGTAGTAGAAGTCGTCTCCCGAAACCGGAACCGCTTTGTCGGCAGGGTAGAGCTGTCAAAAAACTTTGCATTTGTGATCCCGGATGGACGTAAAATACACACTGACTTTTTTGTTTACCCCGAGCACATCAACGGTGCTAAAGCCGGCGACAAAGTAATTGTCGAAGTCACTTCATGGGCTGAAAATGATCGAAAGCCAGAAGGGAAGGTCGTGCAAGTACTTGGAAAAGCGGGAGAAAATGAAGCCGAGATTCATTCGATCATGGCGGAATTCGATTTACCTTTTAAATTTCCGGAAGTCGTCCTGAACGAATCTCAAAAGATTAATGAAGGGATCACTGCACAAGAAATAAAGAAGCGTTGGGATTTTCGCGATGTCACAACCTTTACGATCGATCCTGAGGATGCAAAAGATTTTGATGATGCTCTTTCATTTAAAAACCTAGACAACGGTACGTATGAAATTGGCATTCACATCGCTGATGTGACGCACTATATTGTTCCCAATTCAATTTTGGATGGAGAAGCGTTTGATCGCGCGACTTCCGTTTATTTGGTAGACAGGACAATTCCCATGTTGCCTGAAAGATTATCGAATGAGTTGTGCTCATTAAGGCCGCATGAAGATAAGTTAACATTTGCTGCAGTCTTTGAAATCGACGAAAAAGGAAAGATCAAAAAGGAATGGTTTGGAAGGACCATCATTCATTCTGATGTCCGGTTTAGTTATGAAGATGCCCAGGTTATTTTAGAAAAAGGTCAAGGCAAATTAGCGGAGGAGCTGCGTATATTAAATGACATTGCTAAAAAACTTCGAAAGGAAAGATTTAATAAGGGAGCTGTAAATTTTGAGACCACGGAAGTTAAATTTAAGCTAGACGCAAAAGGAAAACCGCTGGCTGTTATTCCAAAAGTTAGAAAAGATGCACATAAGCTGATTGAAGAGTTTATGCTGTTGGCAAATAAACAGGTAGCAACTTTTGTATATAATTATAAAAAAGCCAAAGAGAAAAATACATTTGTTTATCGTATTCATGATTTTCCGGATCCGGAAAAAGTTAAAGATTTTTCAGTTTTTGCAAGGCAGTTTGGCCATAAAATGAATATTGATGAAAATTCGATCTCGAGTTCATTGAATAAATTAATGAGTGAGATTGAAGGAAAACCTGAACAAAATATTCTTGAGCAACTTGCTATCCGCACCATGGCAAAAGCCAAGTACTCAACCGATGTGAAAGGCCACTTTGGACTAGCGTTTAATCACTATACACACTTTACTTCCCCAATCCGGAGATATCCTGATATGATGGTCCATCGAATGTTGCAACATTATCTGGATGATGGAAAACACCTTAGCAAAAATGAATTTGAAGATAAATGTGTGCATTCTTCTGAACGCGAAAAACGCGCTGCTGATGCTGAGCGCGCTTCTATTAAATACAAGCAAGTTGAGTTCATGGCTAGTGCAGAGAAGAAGGAATATGACGGGTTAATTTCCGGAGTTACGGAATGGGGAATTTACGTGGAGATCGTTGAAACGAAATGTGAGGGAATGATCAGGCTGGCCGATATGACGGATGATTTCTATGAGTTCGACGAAAAAAATTATCGCATTACTGGCCGTAAGACACGAAAAACTTATACGCTCGGAGATAAAATAAGTGTCCGGGTAAAGAAAACGGATATCGACAAACGATTGATCGATTTAATATTTGCGGATGCCATAGAGAAATCACCTTATGATGATGATTTCAGGAGGAACAATTCGTCGAAAGACAACAGGTCTCGGTCGCGATCAAAACGAAGATAACGGAGGCAACCTATTAATTTATTCAAGAATCATTCCATCCACAATTATGCAAGCTTGATAAGCGTACTTCTCTCTTCGTAGCGAGAGGATTTTAGCGCTAAGTCTTAGATACGTAAGTTGAGGATGAGGCCATCGCTGCACCGTCAGATTTCAATTCATTAAAGTTAATCTTATGATCCAAAAATATTCTCAGCTCTTAGAACGGGAAATTAAAAAGCAAAAATATGGTAAACAACCTGCTTCGTTATATGAACCGATCAGATACCTGATGGCGCTAGGCGGTAAACGCTTGCGACCTACGCTTACCCTGCTTTCCTATTCACTGTATAAAAAAGATGTTCAGAAAATAGTACCCTATGCCATTGCCGTTGAAGCGTTTCACAATTTTACACTCATGCACGATGACATTATGGATAAGGCTCCTCTTCGAAGGGGCCGCTCAACAGTTCATGAGAAATGGAATGTGAATACAGCTATACTCTCCGGCGATGTGATGTTGGTGAAAGTCTATGAAATGTTGTTGGGGATCGATGACGATAAAATAAAAAAAGCGATCAGGGCATTTAATAAATGCGCATCGGAAGTTTGTGAAGGTCAACAGTGGGACATGGAATTTGAAACTCTCAAGCACGTTTCAGAGGCAGATTATCTTAACATGGTCAGACTTAAGACGGCGGTGTTATTAGGCTTTAGTTTGGAGTTAGGCGCAATTTTAGCAGGCGCTTCAGACGCCGACGGCAAATTGTTACGGGAATTTGGGATTAATGTAGGCATTGGCTTCCAATTAAAGGATGACTTGCTCGACGCGTATGCAGATAAAAAGAAATTCGGGAAGCAAGTAGGAGGCGATATTATCGCTAACAAGAAAACGTTTCTACTGATCAAATCAATCGAGATCGGCAGCAGCAGGCAACGAAAGGAACTGAATCGCTGGGCCGCTTTGAAAAAGTTCAACAAGCCAGAAAAGATACAAGCCGTAAAGGCCATTTATGATTCACTTTCTGTTCCGGCTTTAGCGGAGAAGAAAATCAATAGTTATTTTAAAAAGGGATTTTCGCAATTAGAAAAAGTAAACGGTTCCTCGAACGTGAAAGCGACATTGATAAATTTCACGGAGTTGTTGATTGCGCGAGAATCGTAATCGGTATCCAAATTTGAAAAAATGGTTTCTTGATATCTACTCTCTAAATGAAATTATAAACTTGGCCCCTTCGTTAATTTTGCTTTCCACTGTTATTTTTCCGCCGAAGCTTGTTACGTGTGTATGTACCAGATACAAACCTATTCCTTTGCTGTCATCAAGATTGTGAAACGTTTGATGAAATCCGAAAACTTTATCTTTCACTTTCTCCATATCGAATCCCATCCCGTTGTCTGAAATTATTAGTTGATTAAATTTTTTTTCCTTTTCAGAATGAATAGAAAGAATAGGAAAACAATCAGGTTTGGAATATTTAATAGCATTCGTAATTAAATTTAAAAAAATGCTTTCGAGATAAGCTTTATTGAATTTGATTTTATCCAGCTTAGAAAAATCGGTATGAATGGTGGTCTTGGATGAATGAATTAAAGAGTTGATGGATTGTAGGACATTGTTCAGACATTGGCCAATGCTTACTTCTTCTACATTGGCATGTATGCTATGCTTTTCAATTAAGCCCTCTACATATGTGTTAAGGGTTTTTTTTAAATGGTCGCCTGCTACTTTAATAGTTTGTAACAAATCTACTGTATCCCTATCGCTGATTTTTGAAACATCTACTAAACTAAAAAGGGAGAGAAAATTGTTTACAGGGGACCTTAAATCATGTGAGGTGGTGTACGTTAGCTGTGTAAGATCCTTATTTACCTTAGTGAGGTTTGCAAGCAAGATATTCCTTTCTGCTTCCAGCCTTTTTTTGTGAGTAATGTTTTTTGCAATGGCGAAGATCAATTGTTCACTGTCAACCGGATGGGAAGTCCACGAGAGCCAAACAATTTCTCCGCTCTTGGTTACGTACCTGTTTTCGAAATTTAGAAGTGGTTTGGATTTGGTGAGTTCTTTCCGAACACGTATCGTAGCAGTCTTGTCATCGTGAAAAATGAAATCATCAAAAGGTCTTGCGTACAATTCCTCCATCGTATAGCCCAGCAACACAGAAACGGCTGGGTTGATTTTTTTAAAATTGCCGTCGTACCCTGCTATGCATAACAAGTCTGAAGATAGTTCAAAAAGCAATTCGTAGTTAAAACCCGTGCGGCTCATCTGTAAATCATCAAGCATTCAACCGAACCAAGTTAAGTCGCGCCGCTCGAATCAGGACTCGCGCGTTGTTCGATAGTGACTTTTATTAATTCTGATCTTTAAATTTAAACATTTTACAGTCGTAATTTCATGCGATCATTTCGGGATGATGTCAGCGTTTGTTTGCCAGGCAATTTTGAACCTGCTTAATCAAACGGAAGTAATTCAGGAAGAAGGTATTCCTTTCTAGCTATTTCTGAGGTGAAAATATCTGTCTTGTAATGCTGCAACAACAATTCTTTGAAATTGTGCTTCAATCGCAAATTCTCACTTATAAAAATTTCAAAGGTATAAGATTTTGATTTTAGCATGAAATGATAAACCGTGCGGACCGCTGCAATTGTCAAAGTTTCATTGTATTTATCATTTGCTCCCAGATGGTTTACATAGTTCCGAAGTTGAGAGCAAAGCTGCCTCACTGCCTTTTCCACTCCGTATTTGTTTATGTAAATCCATGCAATTCTTAAGTGAGCTTCATGATTGAACATTGTCGGAATCAATTCGCAATTTTCAAATTGATTTTCAAATTCCGCATCACTGAGTTTAAAGTGACTTTCCATGATTTTTATTTTGATCAGCTTCCGAGTTTTTTCTTTAAAAATTGAGCAGTGTAACCCTTTCCTTTTTTCACCATCTCTTCAGGGGTTCCTTCAAACATAAGCGTACCTCCATGTTTCTCGCCACCTTCCGGACCCAGATCTATTATCCAGTCGGCACACTTAATGACTTCGAGATTGTGCTCAATTACAATAACGCTATGCCCTTGATCTACCAGCGCGTTGATTGCTTTCAGTAATTTAAAAATGTCGTGAAAATGAAGGCCCGTAGTAGGCTCATCGAAGATAAAAAGAATATGTCCTTCAGTAGAATTTTTTCCCAAAAAAGAGGCAAGCTTTACCCGTTGCGCTTCTCCTCCACTTAACGAATTGGAAGATTGACCAAGCTTAACATATCCTAAACCAACATCATTTAAGGGAAGGATCTTTTCGTAAATGCTCTTTTTATCCTTGAAAAACCCAAGGCCCTCCTCCACTGTTAAATCGAGAATATCAGCAATATTTTTCCCGTCATGCTCAACTTCCAGAACTTCCTGTTTAAAACGTTTACCATGGCAGCTTTCACACTTGAGATAGATGTCTGCCATAAATTGCATCTCCACTTTGATCTCACCCTCGCCCTGGCATGTCTCACAGCGTCCGCCCTCTACGTTGAATGAAAAATGTGAAGGCTTGTAACCACGTTGTTTCGCCAAGGGTAGATCTGCGTATAGTTGCCTGATGGGATCATAAGCTTTTACATAACTGATGGGATTTGACCGCGACGATTTCCCTATAGGATTCTGATCTACAAATTCTACTTGTGTGACATTGGAAAAATCACCTTCCAATTTATCATACTTACCGGGAGTCTCCGCTACGGAACTTGTCAATCGGCCCACCGAGGGGTAAAGAAGTTTTTTTACAAGGGTTGATTTTCCGGAGCCACTTACACCCGTTATAACGGTTAGTATTCCGAGGGGAAATTTCACCGTCAGGTTTTTCAAATTATTTTCCCTCGCGCCAATTACACTAATGGAATCTTTCCATTTACGTCTGCTTTTGGGCACCGGAATTTTTTCCTTTCCACTTAGGTAGTCGGTGGTATGCGATTTTACATCGCCATTTATTGTGTTAATGGTGCCTTGAAAGATGAGCTCTCCACCGTGAATTCCCGCGTCTGGGCCAATATCAATGATCTGATCGGCGGCGCGCATCACTTCTTCTTCATGCTCGACAACAATCACTGTATTACCTAGATCCCGTAAGGATTTCAAAACTTCGACCATGCGATCGGTATCGCGGGGGTGAAGCCCGATACTCGGTTCATCTAACACATACATAGATCCTACCAAGGCGCTTCCGAGGGAAGTAGCAAGCTTAATTCGCTGATATTCTCCACCGGAAAGTGTAGACGTTAGCCGGTTTAACGTGAGATAACCAAGTCCAACTTTATCCATGTAACCTAACCGCGCGCTAATTTCGCTCAGGATCCGATCAGAGATCTTTTTGTCGTAGTCAGGAAGCTTAAGCTTCGCGAAAAAGGTGACCATATCCTCAATCGGCAGAAGAACAAGATCGGAGATTGACGTATTTGATATTTTCACATACTGTGCGTCTTTTCTTAATCGGGTGCCTTTACAATCCGGACAGGTAGTCCTACCACGATAACGTGACAATAAAACCCTGTATTGAATCTTATGAGTCTTCGTCGCCAGGTATTTGAAAAAGGCGTGTAGGCCTTCAAAATATTCATTACCATTCCACAGTAACTCCTGTTGAGCTTGAGTTAATTCGTTGTAAGGCCGGTGAATCGGAAAATCAAACCTGATTCCATTTTTCAACAAGGGCTTTTGCCATTCGCCCATGGTTTCACTCCGCCAGGGGGCAATCGCACCTTCGTAAATCGAAAGTGATTTATCCGGAATAACTAAATCCTCATCAATACCAATAACCTTTCCAAACCCTTCACAAGTTTGACAAGCTCCGAATGGATTATTAAAGCTGAAAAAATTTATTGATGGCTCGGTAAATTGCATACCGTCCAGCTCGAAGCGGTCGGAAAAATTCATTTTGTCCTTGCCCTCTACGTATACGGTGCAGTCGCCCTCTCCTTCAAAAAATGCGGTTTGAATAGAGTCCGAAAGTCTAAAGGTTGTGTCTTCGTCGTCGGGATTTATTACAGTACGATCGATCAGAACTTCGTAAATCGTTTCATGAGTAGGTTTGCTCTTTGAGGTACCCTTTTTTGTTTTAACTGTAGTCGTTTCGGAAAGGAGTTCCTCAATGAACTTCATTTCGCCGTTTATTAAAACACGGGCGTATCCTTTACTTAATAAGAGATTTAATTCATCGTTTATTTTTCGTCCCTTTTTTATTGTTAAAGGACAGGCAATCATAACCCTCGTACCGGCTAAATATTTATTGATAACATCCACAACAGAGGTAACGGTGTCTCTCTTAACCTCTTTGCCACTTATGGGCGAATAAGTTATTCCGATCCTTGCATATAATAATTTGAGGTAATCATAAATTTCAGTGGTAGTACCCACAGTGGATCTGGGATTTCGCGTATTTACCTTTTGCTCAATAGCGATAGCAGGCGATACACCTTTTATGTAATCAACCTCAGGTTTTTCCATCCGCCCCAGAAATTGACGGGCATAGGAACTGAGGCTTTCCACATACATACGCTGACCTTCAGCGAATAGTGTATCAAAAGCTAGGGACGATTTCCCAGAACCCGAAAGACCCGTAATAACGACCAATTTATTGCGCGGGATGGCGACACTTAAATTTTTAAGATTATTAACCCTGGCGCGCTTAATAATGATATACTCTTTGGGATCCAATTCATCTAAAAAAGAATCGTCGGATAAAGACAGGTGGCTTACAGATGTGTTCAATATTATTTCTTCAATTACCTATGGTAAACTTAACTTCTTAACGTAAAGTTTGAAAGATGACAGATAAACATAGATTATTATAGCCCACGAAACGCCTACAGCAGTAAAACTATTTCACCAGATTGATAAATAGGGAGATTTAAGTTGTAAAGCGCCTTTACAATTAAGAGTTAAAAAAAGAAGGCGACAAAATCTAATTGTCGAAATCGGGGTCATAACTCGCCTCACGAGGACCTGATGGTCCGTCGGCGTCATAGTCTGCGTCTCTATCATCAACGGCGGCGTCGACGTCATCTCCTGCATCGAATCCATCATCAGCTTTGTCTAATTCTGGTTCTTCTTTAGGGTCTACATCATACTCCCCGGAGCTATTTTTAGTAACAGGGACCTTAATCAGGTAAATAGCATCCTCGGTATCAAGAGGGAAGACAAAAATCGGCTCTTTTTTTGCATTAGTAATGCGAGAAATACTTCCCTGATAACCATTTGGATACTGTTGATGAATAAGGTCGAACAAATCTTTTGATAGATTTTCGAGACTTTTAATAATTTTTTTCTTGCTAATAGCCATACGCTGTAACTGACACTGGAATTTGGAGCAATTAGCTAAAGAAATTGCATGGTAGGCAAGAATTTTCTGTTATTTTTTGGCGCCGTATTAAAAACTTTATATCTTTTCAAACCAATTTGTTCCAATAACCCCCAAACAATATCGAAGAGACGTCTACGTTACCTAAATGTGAGACAGAATGATTGATAGAAGATTAAGCGACAGCCAACTAGTGTCGCTGTATCAAAACGGTAACGATGAAGCCTTCGAAATGCTCCTACACCGACACAAATCAAGGATCTATACAGCAATTTACCTGATTGTGAAAGACAGGTACACTGCTGAAGACCTATTGCAAGAGACCTTCGTTAAGGCCATCAACACCATCCGTGGTGGAAGATATAACGAGGAAGGCAAGTTTTTGCCTTGGATAAGTCGAATTGCCCATAATTTGGCAATCGACAACTTTAGGAAGAACAAACGATATCCCGAAGTTGTATTAGAAGATGGAAGCAAACTTTTTAACTCCATGGAATTTGCGGACGAATCTGCTGAAGACAAACAAGTCTTCAGAGATACCCGTACAAAGCTGAGAGATTATATAAAAGAGCTTCCGGTGGAGCAGAAGCAGGTGCTCATTATGAGACATTACCTGCAAATGAGTTTTCAGGAGATCGCAGAACGCACAGATGTAAGCATTAATACCGCGCTAGGAAGAATGCGGTATGCGCTGATCAATCTGCGGAAGAAGATGATCAAACACAGAGCCTATGATACAAACTTTTACCCAAACGGACTTGATCAGGTATTTATACCGC
>CAZAHL010000040.1:0-32395 GCA_964484845.1 uncultured Chryseolinea sp.
AACAGGCATGTTATCCGTTAATCGTTATCCGTTAATAGATAACAGATAATTTATCAATCATTGCCTCCATATCCCTTCATAATACCTCGTTCCGAGGTTCTGATGAAATCTACGATGTAATCTTTTTCAGGACTGGCTGGGACCTCTTTCTCCACGATGTCAAGGGCTTTAGAATTGTTCAGCCCCTTTAGAAAAATGTAGCGGTATATTTCCTGAATCTCACTGATTTTTTCGGAAGCAAATCCTCGGCGTCTTAATCCAACGGTGTTGATACCGGCATAGGTAAGCGGCTCCCGGGCTGCTTTTGTAAATGGAGGAACATCCTTCCGTACCAAGGATCCACCCGATAACATGACATGTGCGCCCACTTTTACAAATTGATGTAAAGCGCTTGCGCCTCCGATGATCGCCCAATCATCTATTGTTACATGCCCGGCAACTTGAACGGTATTTACCAGGATGCAGTTATTACCCACGATACAATCATGCGCAACATGTACATAGGCCATAAGCAGGCAATTCTTCCCGATTACGGTCTTAAATTTATCAGTCGTACCCCGGCTTATCGTTACTGCTTCCCTTATTACTGAATTTTCACCGATGATGGTTTGGGTTTTCTCGCCCGCGAATTTCAGATCTTGAGGAATGGACGACACGGATGCTCCCGGAAAAACTTTAACATTTTTTGCTAACCTGGACCCATCCCATATAATAGCATTGGGTCCGATCCAACAACCGTCGTCGATAACTACATCTCCTTGAACAGTAGCAAAAGGTTCAATGATAACATTGTTACCTATTTTGGCATCCGGATGTACATTTGCTTGCGGGAATCTGCTCATGAATCTTTTCGGACTATACTGGCTGTCATTGTTCCTTCGCACACCAGCGTGTTACCTACATATGCTCGACCGGTCATTTTAGCGATGCCTCGTTTTATCGGAGCTAATAAATCGCACTGAATTACTAGGGTATCGCCTGGAAGCACCATTTTTCTAAATCTGAAATTTTCAATACCTAAAAAATAAGTCCAATAATTTTCTGGATCGGGTACCGTGTTCAATACCAGGATGCCGCCGATCTGAGCCATGGCTTCAATTTGAAGAACACCGGGCATGACAGGATTTCCCGGAAAATGTCCTTGGAAAAAATATTCGTTGGCCGTTACATTTTTTACTCCTGAAACACTTTCGTTATCAAGGTATATAATCTTATCAATAAGGAGGAATGGATAGCGATGAGGTAATGTAGCCGCCACCTTGTTGATATCCATGACCGGAGGTAAGTTCGGATTATACTTAGGCTTTCCTTTTTTATCCGAGGCCTGCATGGCTTTTTTAAGCTTCTTCGCAAACGCCACGTTAGCAGCATGCCCAGGTCGTGCAGCAAGAATCTGTGCTTTTAAAGGTCTTCCAGCCAGCGTTAAATCTCCTACAATATCAAGTAGTTTATGTCGGGCCGGTTCGTTTTTATAGCGTAATTCGATGTTGTTTAAAATACCTTCTTGTTTAATGGCGACTTTTGGCTTGCCCAGCATTTTAGCAATATTATCCAGTTCATTTTCCTGCACAACACGGTCTACAATAACAATGGCATTGTTAAGATCACCACCTCGAATAAGGTTGTTTTTATACAACATTTCCAATTCATGCAAAAAACAAAATGTCCGGCAGGAGGCAATCTCCTTTTCAAATTGACGAATATCGGTTATAGAGGCATGTTGGCTGCCCAATACCGGTGAGTTATAGTCAATCATTACCGTAACCCTGTAATCATCTAACGGAAGCGCAGCGATCTCGACATTTCGGGCGGCCTCGCGATAGAATAACGGCTCTTGAACTTCAAAGAAATCACGAAGCGCATTTTGTTCTTCGGAGCCGGCATCTTTTAACGTTTCTACAAATTCGATGGAACTTCCATCCATGATAGGACATTCGGGTCCATCCAATTGAATTAAGACATTGTCAATTTCAAGGCCTGTTAAGGCGGCAAGAGTATGTTCAATGGTGCTCACGCGTGCACCGCTCTGTTCAATGGTAGTTCCCCTGGAGACGTCCACCACATTGTCACAATCTGCATCTACGATGGGAGATCCTGGCAAATCCGTGCGCTGGAATTTAATGCCGTGATTGGGCTTAGCCGGCATAAACGTCATGTTGGTCTGCACACCCGTGTGAAGTCCCACACCGGAAAGGGCGACAGATTTTTGAATTGTCTGCTGTTTAATATTGAGCATGGAGTTGCAAAGTAACCTCAAATCCTCAGATTATCCAATTTTGCCGCTATTCGTGTAATTAGTTTGATAAGATTGATTTCCTAATCTGCGGCCTTGGGTTCATTTTGAGTGTTTAGGATTTTGGACTCTAATTCCTTGAGACGATATTGGATGTCTGGTAATTTTTTAAAGACGGCATAACACTTATAATAGGAGCCAAATTCAAAAGCAGGTGAACCCATCAGACGATGGCCTTCGGTTTTTATGGACTTGGACACCCCGGATTGTGCACCAAGTCGTGTATCATTGGCAATAATTAGATGACCCGCAATGCCTACCTGCCCGGCAAGCATACAGTTTTCGCCTAATTTAGTAGATCCGGATACTCCGGATTGTGCGGCAATTACAGTGTTTTTTCCAATTTCAACATTGTGAGCAATTTGAATAAGGTTGTCAAGCTTAACACCTTGCCGGATGATCGTCGAATCTCCAAAGAGTGTTGCACAATCGATAACCGTATTACCACCAATGGCAACATTATCTTCTATAATCACATTGCCGAGTTGGGGAATAGTCTTATATGTTCCATCTTCTTGCGGAGCGAATCCAAATCCATCGCTTCCAATAACGGTCCCCGAATGGATAACACAGTTATTTCCGATTTTGGTGCCCGAGTAAATTTTAACTCCGGGATGTATAATGGTATTATTTCCAATCAATACATCATCCCCAATGTACGCGTGAGGATATATTTTAACATTATCTCCCACTTTCACATTGTTTCCGATATAAGAAAAAGCACCTCTATAAATATTACTTCCTACAATTGAATTTTCATGAATAAAACTTGGCTGTTCAATGCCGGTCTTTTGGAAGGTTACCAACTTGTGATATTCTTCGAGGAGCCTGGTAAAGCTTATATATGGATCATCCACCAAAATCAGGGTAGCGGATATTTCTTTTCGACCGATAAAATCTCTCTTAACGATTACCGCCGAAGCCTGTGTCGAGTAAATATATTGTTCGTATTTTGGATTTGATAAAAATGCGATCTGTCCTTTTTGAGCATCCTGAATTTTGGCAAGCATTTTTATTTTTTCATTGCCGTCACCTTGTACTTCCCCGCCCAACATGAGGGCTATTTGATTGATGCTAAATTCCATGTCAGTGATTCGTTATGGTGATCCGCTATCCGGGTTTGTTAATCAGTCCATGAACGAAAAATCAATTCATGATAATGGATTACGAATTCAGCAAAGATACATTTTTAGGCCAGCAGAGGTAGTTTTTTTTTACGATTTTGCTGATGGCTTTAATATTAGGAAGATCCGATGCGTGGGCGATATCCAATAACTCTCCACTTTTCATCAGAATGTTAATCTGATGTCCTTCGGTATAGGCTTCGTTTGTCACGGTACCGTGCGAAAAGAGATACGGTGTTTCTGATCGAAATGTGCCGTACTTTTTCATAATGGCATCTCGTATCTGCTCCACTTCTGCTTTCTTAATGGGATCGATACTCAGTTTAACCTTGAACAGATTGCGCTCGAGCAGCATTTTTGATAACATCGCAAGGATCGAATCACTGTGATGTTGCCAGAATTTAAGGGCTCCCCAAATGTCATTATCATCCAGCGTTCCAAAAGACGCTAATAGATTTTCATTTTCTTTGAAATCATTTAACGTCATCTGCTTTTTTAAAAAAGTTCGAAGTGTGTCGCTGGCAGGTAACGCTTCGTCTGCACGCACAAGAGCCTGCGCCCTACGAATGATGTTCACCAGCATTCGTTCCGAACTGACGGATGTTTTATGAAGATAAACTTGCCAGTACATCAATCGACGGGCATTCAAAAAATTCTCGATGCTATAAATTCCTTTTTCTTCAACAACAAGCTGATCGCGATGTACAATTAACATGGCGATGATGCGGTCCACGCCGATTGTTCCTTCGTGAACTCCCGTAAAAAAACAATCCCGCGTCAAATAGTCGAGCCGGTCAATGTCCAGTTGACTTGAAATTAATTGATGAAAAAATTTTCGCTTATAGGTATTTCTAAATATTTCAAGCGTAAGGCCCAGTGCCCCGTTAAATTCTTCGTTAAGTTTATGGATCAACAAATAAGAAAGGCTTTCGTGCTTAATTCCTGACAGTAATACATCTTCCAGAGTGTGTGAAAAGGGCCCATGTCCAATATCATGCAATAAAATGGCAATTTGCGAGGCCTCGCGTTCTTCTTTTGAGATTTCAATGCCTTTTGTTCGAAGGCTATCCAATGCTTGGCCCATAAGGTGCATCGCCCCGAGCGCATGCTGAAATCGTGTATGTAACGCCCCAGGATAAACATATTGGGTTAATCCTAGTTGTTTTATGTGACGGAGCCGTTGAAAGAAGGGGTGGGAGATAATATCCGAGATAAGTTCACTGGGTATAGTAATAAAACCATATACAGGATCATTAATTATCTTTCTTTTAATCATCCGTTAATCAAGTTCCAGTATTCGTTGTCCGGATAGCAACAATGGATAACGATTAAAGGTTAAATTTGTAAAAATTTCAACTATGCAAAGATATAGCATTTTATGGGCCGACGATGAAATTGATTTACTGAAGCCTCATATTATTTTTTTAGAACAACGCGGGTATGATATTACACCGGTTAACAACGGATCGGAGGCAGTTGAAAAAAGTGAAGAAAAACATTTTGACGTTGTATTCTTAGATGAAAATATGCCTGGCTTGTCTGGATTAGAGGCGTTGACCCAGATTAAAAATAATAAGCCTAATCTTCCCGTTGTTATGATCACCAAGAATGAGGAGGAACATATCATGGAGGAAGCGATCGGCTCCAAAATTGCCGATTACCTTATCAAGCCACTCAATCCAAGTCAGATTTTACTTTCGGTAAAAAAAATTCTCGACAACAAAAGACTTGTCATAGAAAAGACCAATCTGACCTATCAGCAGGAATTCCGGAAGATCAGTATGGCTTTTCAGGATAATATGAACCATGAGCAATGGGCTGACATTTATAAAAAACTTGTGTTTTGGGAATTGCAAATTGACCAGGCCGACAATCAGGAGATGTCGGACGTGTTGGATATGCAGAAGACCGAGGCTAACACGAATTTTGCGCGGTTTATCATCCGGAATTTTGATTCTTGGTTAAATACTCCTACTTCCGATAAACCCTTGTTGTCACATCAGTTAATGAAGCGTAAAGTTTTTCCTGAACTAGGTAAGAAGCCCGTCTTTGTTATTTTGATCGACAACCTTCGCTTTGATCAATGGAAAGTGATTGAGCCGGTTCTTACTGATTATTTTAATGTAGAAAAAGAAGAGACGTACTATTCTATTTTACCGACCACGACTGCATACGCGCGAAATGCTATTTTCTCAGGTCAACTACCTTCTGAAATGGCCAAAACAAATCCGGATCTTTGGGTGGGTGAAGATGAGGACGAGGGTAAAAATAACTTTGAGGAAGAATTTCTGGCAAAGCAGCTTCGCAGAAATAATTTGAATGTGAAGATGTCTTATCACAAAATTAAAAATTTGGAAGAGGGTAGGAATCTGGTAGATACTGTCAACAATCTTTTTCAAAACGATTTAAATGTGGTGGTCTACAATTTTGTGGACATGCTATCGCATGCGCGCACGGATATGGCTATGGTGAGGGAACTGGCCCCCGATGAATCGGCGTATCGCTCTATTACCAAATCATGGTTTTTACACTCGCCGTTGATAGATATTTTAAAAAAGATTGCTGAAAAGGATGTAAAGGTAATCATCACTACCGATCACGGAACGATTCGCGTTAAGCGACCCTTCAAAATAATTGGAGACCGGGCGGTTAATTCCAATCTTCGTTACAAGCAAGGGAAAAATTTGGGATACGAAGGAGATAAAGTGATGGTCGTCCAAAAACCTGAGCGTTTATTTCTCCCGAAATTGAATGTCTCTTCATCTTATGTCTTTGCGATCGAGGATCAATTTTTTGCGTACCCTAACAATTATAATTACTACGTTAATTTCTATAAGGATACATTCCAACACGGTGGCGTTAGCATGGAGGAGATGATCATTCCTATTATTTTCTTAAATTCGAAAAACGTGCTATGATCCATGAGGATAACGTGTTTCGATCAGTAACATTATCGGAATTAGAGGAAGTCGCAAAGTACATTGTAAGTAGATTAGACCAATTTAAAATTTGGCTTTTTCAGGGGGAGATGGGTGCAGGGAAAACGACACTGATCAAGACAATATGTAAGGAAGCCGGGGTAGAAGAAGCCACGAGCAGCCCTACATTTTCAATTGTTAATGAATACCAGACACCCGGTGCAGACAAGATTTTTCACTTTGATTTTTACCGGATAAAACAAGAATTGGAAGCAGCGGATATCGGAACGGAAGAATATTTTTATTCAGGCTATCCCTGTTTTGTAGAATGGTCAGAAAAGATACCATCCCTTATTCCGAGTCGATTTGCTGAAGTTACCATAGAAGTTGAAACCTATACCCAGAGAACCATAGCTATAGCTCTCCATGACGGAAAAAAAGAAAACAGGCTTTGAGGCACTAGCCAAAGCCAGCCTGCACCCCCAGGAACAATTGCTGGAAATTAAGAAGCGCAAACATTCTTTTTTTATCGGCCTGCCTAAAGAAATTTCCCTTCAGGAAAATAGAATAAGTCTTACACCGGATGCAGTGGCTATATTAATAAACAACGGCCATGAAGTTTGGGTTGAAGCTAAAGCGGGATTAGGATCCAAGTTTTCAGATAAGCAATACAGCGATGCCGGCGCGAAAATCGTTTATTCGCCGCAGGAGGTTTATAAAGCGGACGTTATTCTTAAAATAGAACCTCCTACCCTGGAGGAAATCGAATTGATGCATCCGGGACAGACTCTGATCTCAGCGTTACAGATCGGTCATTTGAAAGTTGAGTCGCTTCAAGCTTTATTGAAGAAGAAGATCATTTCCCTGGCCTACGAATTTATCGAAGATAAAGTAGGAGGAATGCCGATTGTCAGGGCGATGAGCGAAATCGCGGGAAGTTCCGTCTTGCTGATCGCTTCTGAATATTTAAGTACTGCCAATAATGGAAAGGGCGTCATACTTGGAGGTATTACAGGGGTCCCTCCAACTAAAGTTGTAATCATAGGAGCTGGGACTGTAGCAGAATTCGCTGCTCGGGCAGCGCTGGGATTAGGAGCCGATGTTCAGGTTTTCGACAATCATTTATATAAGCTAAGACGAATCAAACATTTACTTGGTCAGCAGATCTATACCTCAACCATCGACACCATTACCTTAGGAGATACGTTAAAATCAGCGGACGTGGTGATCGGTGCACTGCGGGCTGAAAAGGGGAGAGCCCGGCATGTTATAACGGAAGAGATGGTGATGCAAATGAAACCCGATTCCCTCGTTATCGATTTAAGTATTGACCAAGGGGGCTGTGTAGAAACCTCAGAAATAACGACGCTAAGCAGACCCATTTTCCGAAGGCACGGCGTAATTCATTATTGTGTACCGAATGTAGCCTCGAGAGTTGCGCATACTGCCGCCAATGCATTAAGCAATATTTTTACACCCACAATCTTACGCGCAGGTGAAGAAGGTGGTGTGGAAGCTATGATTTTTTCCCACAAGTGGTTTATGAAAGGGGTTTATACTTATAAAGGTGGACTCACAAACGAACACGTGGCGAGGAAGTTTGGACTCAAACATAAGAACATTGAACTTTTAATGGCGGCCAGGTTTTAATTTTTTTATTTTCTGGCAAAGTACTTTAGGACGAGTCTCTAATCATAACCCGTATCGGGTGATTGATCATAAAAAATAAAATAGGGAATTTTAATAGATCAGATTTTTAAATCTTTTTTCTATGAAAAATTCCTTTCTAGTGCTCCAGTTTTTCGCCCTGATTTCCGTTGGCTATGGCCAATCGGTTGTGCCTAATAATATTCGCGCTGCGAATACCCTAGACAGATTGGTTGATTTGGACGGATTAAGCAACGCAGATATGTTATACGGAATCCCTTTGCCCGAAGGAAAAGTTATTGGTGATACTTATTTGGATGTGCAATGGAAAGCAGCTTCTATTTTATTGTATGATAAGGATAAACTGATTGAAGGATTTCCGGTGCGCTATGATATTCATTTAAATGAGTTGGAGATAAAAGCTAAAAATGGCGTTAAAGTTTTGAAGGGTGATAAGGTTAAAAGTTTTGTTTGGATTGATTCTTTAACAAATTCACCGATCTATTTTGTCAATGCCAAAGAATTTAAAAATGAATACAACGTTACCATTACTGGCTTTTTCCAGGTTTTAACAGATGGATCTTTGCCGTTGTTTAAGAAAACAAACGTTGATGTAAAGAAGGCCGATTATAACGTCCAACTCAATGTTGGAAGCCTCGATGACAAGATTTTAAAAAAGCACGAATTATATGCAGTCAAAGGACATCGGGTTATCGAAGTTCCCTCCTCTAAAAAGAAACTGCTTCCCTTGTTCGGAGATAAGTCGAAAGACGTTGAGAAGTTTATTAAAGAGAATGCATTAACCACAAACAAGGAATATCATCTTACGAATATCTTTAAGCACTACAATTCTCTCGTGAACAATTAAAGCCTCGCAAGACTTTCCTCCAGCGCTTTGATCTTTACTTCAGCATCCGCTTTTTTCTTCCGTTCCAACTCGATGACTTGAGGAGGTGCGCTATTCACAAATTTTTCGTTTGATAATTTTTTATCAACACTCGTCATAAATCCGCGCTGATATTCCAGGTCTTTTATGATTGCTTCTCGTTCTTTAGCCGCGTCGATCTTTCCTTCTATTGGAATAAAAAATTCAGATGATTTAATTACAAAGCTTGTCGCGTTATTTGTTTTACCTTCTGTGGGTGAGATCTCACTCAGATTTGAAAGTTTTTTTATGATCGGCCAAAAAGATTTTATCAGAACCTGGTCTCCCGACTTAACAAAAAGTTTGAGCGATTCTTTCGGGGAGATTCCCTTACTGCTTCTACAGTTTCTTACTTCGGTAATTATTTCAAAGGCAAAAGTCGCCTCTTCTAAAACAGGCAGGGCCGGTTGCTCAGCTTTAGGCCAGGACGAAATTATAATACATTTGGTACCCTGCTCATTTAACTCTGACCATAATTCTTCTGTAATAAACGGCATGAAAGGATGCAAACCCTTTAACAGTGTTTTGAAGAATCCAATTGTCTTTTCGTATGTGTAAGAGTCTATGGGATTTCCGAAATCCGGCTTTATCATTTCAAGATACCAGGAACAGAAATCATCCCAAATCAATTTATAGATTGTAAGCAGGGCGGCAGACATTCTAAACTTACCAAAATGCTCATTTAATTCTCCCAATGATTGATCCATTTTTGACTGGAACCATTCTATGGCAAGCGTATTTTCTTCCGGGGTCTGATTTCTGGAATCCGGAGCAAGTGTCCAGCCCTTAACGAGTCTGAAAGCATTCCATATCTTATTAGCGAAATTTCTTCCCTGCTCAATAAGTTTTTCATCATAGGGGAGGTCATTGCCAGCAGGAGAACTGAACAGCATGCCGACACGGACGGCGTCCGCTCCAAATGTGGAAATCAAGTCAAGGGGATCGGGAGAATTTCCCAAGGACTTTGACATTTTTCTGCCCAGCTTGTCGCGTACAATGCCCGTTAGGTAAACATTTTTGAACGGCATTTCTCCTCTGTACTCATACCCTGCAATAATCATGCGCGCCACCCAAAAGAAAAGAATTTCAGGTGCAGTCACCAAGTCGTTTGTTGGATAATAATAATTGAGATCTTTGTTTCCCTTGTTTGTTGGATCTTTAAAAACAGTCGTATCAAAAACGGCAATCGGCCAAAGCCAACTTGAGAACCATGTGTCCATTACATCCGGATCCTGGTTTAATTTTTGAGTTTTGAATGCGGGATTTTGAACTTTGAATTGTTCAATAGCTTCTTCTTCTGTTTTGGCAACCACACACGAACCTTTATCATCATACCATGCTGGAATTCTGTGTCCCCACCAAAGCTGACGTGAGATACACCAATCCCTAACATTTTCCATCCAGTGACTATAAGTGTTTTTGAACTTAGGTGGAATAAGTTGGATATCATCGTTCATTACATGCTCAAGCGCTGGCTGTGTAATAGCTTTCATTTTCAAAAACCATTGCAGTGACAGTCTGGGTTCAATCACTGCATCAGTGCGCTCTGAAAAACCGACACTGCTTTTATAGTCATCTGTTTTGGCAAGCTGATTATTTTCCTCTAACAATTTTGCAATTTTTTTCCTGGCGATAAAGCGATCTTCACCAACCAGGATTTGTGCGTTCGCATTTAACGTTCCATCTTCATTCAGGATATCAATAATTTCAAGATGATGTTTCAGGCCAAGCTCATAATCGTTCATATCGTGAGCCGGGGTAACTTTCAAACAGCCTGTGCCAAAATCCATGGTGACATAGTCATCTTCCAGAATAGGAATAGGCCGGTTGATTAAAGGAATAAGGGCTTTCTTACCCTTAAGATGTTGATAACGAGGATCGGCTGGGTTAACACAAATTGCGGCATCGGCCATGATCGTCTCTGGCCGTACCGTTGCAATGGTGATCCATTCATCAGCACTTCCTTCTATAGCATACCGGATGTAATACAACTTAGATTGGACCTCCTTATGTATAACCTCATCATCGGACAACGCCGTTTTCCCAACTGGGTCCCAGTTTACCATACGTTTGCCCCGATATATATTGCCCTTTTTATAAAGGTCAATAAACACATCGATCACGGCATCATAATAGTCAGGATCCATCGTAAATTTTGTACGGTCCCAATCACAGGAAGCTCCCAGCTTTTTTAATTGTTCGAGGATAATACCACCGTATTTTTCTTTCCACTCCCAAGCATACTTTAAAAATTCCTCCCGCGTTAAGTCAGATTTTTTGATACCTCTTTCTCTAAGCATGGCAACAACCTTTGCTTCGGTGGCGATTGAGGCATGATCTGTTCCCGGTATCCAGCACGCTTCTTTTCCTTCCATTCGTGCCTTTCTTATCAAAATGTCCTGAATGGTATTGTTGAGCATGTGCCCCATGTGGAGTACACCCGTGACGTTAGGCGGGGGAATGACAATGCAATAAGATTCCTTTCCGGGATCCGGTTCGGAGTGAAAAAATCCCTTTTCCATCCAGTAGCGATACCATTTGTCTTCTACTTCGGCAGGATTGTATTTAGTTGATAGCATGTCTAGTCGTCGTTCGTTAATCGTTATCCGTTAATTGTTAATTGGGTCTTTCCTCACTATTAACTTTTTTTACTATTAACGGATAACGGCCCCAAAATTAGGAAATCGGCTCAAATACTGAATTTTTTTAAATGTCAAAATCCAATCGGCCAGGTTGCCTCGTAGATAATGGTGGAATGAGTACTGATGGGTTGGCTGATTGGATGAGCCGGTTGAGTTTTCAACCGGCCATTCATGTCAGTTAATAGTTAAAGGTTAATCGGCGGCGCCTATTAACGTTTAACTATTAACCTTTAACTCTTAATTTAACGAATGCGAATCCTCCACTCCGAAGGATATAAATTATTCATTCGATTGTCGAGCACATTCACCCAACCTAACGGGATATTTTTACAGGTTATAAGGGCAAACCCTTTTTTATCGGGTACCAACGTAAGCGTATCTTTTCTTAAATATTGAAGCGCGTCCGGGTTTTCCAACGGGATCGAAGTGAAATTAGCTGTATTCAACTCGATGGATAATGCCATAGCATGTTCAGGAATTAACTTATCGTGCTTCGCCGTGGCCAGGTAGGTACCCGCAGAAAGGAGGTGAAGATTTTTAGCAAGAAATTCTATTTCGTGTGATTTGTTTCGCGGGAAAAATTGAAAGCGGTCGTTCCGGGTTATGATTTTCTTGCCTTCAGGCTGCAAAATCCATTCTAAAAGCCGGCTCTTAATGGCGGCTGTAGGTTCTGGAAAAGTATTTTTAGTGTGCAATCTACTTTCTGACTGATCATTTAATTTTCTGACGACAGAAATAAAAAAACCCTCACCTTTGACCCGGTGCGGAAAGAAACGATATCCTTTCATCGAATTTTGTTCAACCTCAACGATTCCCCATTCATTCTTTATTTTTAAAGGAATTGATTCCACTTGAAATTCTTCCTTCAACCATTTCAGAATTTGTTCATTTTCAGATTCATTGTAGGTGCATGTTGAATAAATTAAAATTCCTCCGGTTTTCAACGATGGCCATACATCATGTAAAATCCTTTGTTGACGCTGACTGCACAGGACGACGTTATCTTCCGACCATTCCTTCATCGCATTTGCGTCCTTACGAAAAAGCCCTTCACCAGAGCATGGCGCATCGACCACGATAACATCAAAGAAACCCTGAAGGCGTTGAAAATCTTTTGGATCGTTGTTAGTAACCACAACGTTACAATGGCCCCACTTTTGAATATTCTCAGCCAGTATAGAGGCACGCGATTGAATTACCTCATTAGATACTAACAAGCTATCCTGATTGATCAGGCTCAACAGGTGTGTTGATTTCCCTCCCGGGGCAGCGCATAAATCGAGGACGTTTAATGCTTTGCTAAGATCGACAGTCTGCGAAAAGGCTTGTTCTAAAAACATGGAACTTGCTTCCTGTACATAATAACTACCCGCATGAAACGTCGGATCTAGCGTAAAAGAAGGCCTTTCTAACAAATACCTTCCGCACGTCGCCCAAGGGATTGAAATGGCTGAAAACTCCTTAGTAGGTTTAAAAGGATTGTTTCGAATGCTGAGTGTTGATGGTTGTTGATGTGCAGTAAAAAAATCACTCCAATGGTCTCCCAAAGACGCCTGCATCCTTTTTATGAAGGTTGGTGGAAAATGATCTTCTGTCATCGATTTCTTATTCTTACCCTCACAAAGAAATGGTTAAATTAGGAGTATGAGTACTTGCCAGAAATAAAATTAAATTCCATGATCCGCAAAGTGACCTTCTATTGGATTCTACTGACCCTGATCCTGGTGGATAGCTGGCTATTGTCGAAGCCAAATCTTCTGGGCAAAGTAGGATTGATCATTTATAAATATCATTACCTCCGTTCTTTCCCAAGGACATTGCTTACTGTTTGGCTGGTTGTATCTGTCTCAATCTTAATGGTTTTACTCGTTCAATATTTGATGAAACAAAAAAAATTATCAAAGACTGTAGCCTCGCTAATCTTAGGGATATTTCTATTCTTTTCTTTATTGATCATGGTAAAAGTTTACATCGATTTTACCGCCTGGACGTATAGTCACACAGGTCTAAAGTTCAGGTATGGGGCTTACCTTCTACCCACACTTGTCATGGTCGTTTTTGTACATGGGTTGATTCAAATTCAGAGAACACCAAGTCTCCTCACAGAGAAAGAAGAGCCAGTGCTTACAGATGCATTTCCGGAGAGTCCATCCTCAGTCGTAGTTAATCCCGATACATCACAGCTTTAACTGCTTGGATTGTCTTCTTAACATTTGGTAAAATGGCTTCAATCAATGTCGACGCGTATGGAAGCGGGACATCGAAACTATTGACCCGGTGAATAGGCGCATCCAGATAATCGAATGCATGTTTTTGGACGTGATAAGTGATTTCGGTGGCAATAGAAGATAAAGGCCATGCCTCTTCTACAATAACTAATCTGTTGGTCTTTTTTACCGATTCAACAACGGAAGCATAATCAATAGGCCGTACCGTACGGAGGTCGATGACTTCAGCCGAAATATTTTCTTTTTCAAGTTCTGCGGCAGCGGCTAATGCTACTTTCATGATCTTCCCGAAAGACACAATAGTCACGTCCTTACCTGATTTCTTTACATCAGCCAATCCGATAGGGATAAGATATTCTTCGATCGGGACCTCCATCTTATCGCCATACATCACTTCGGATTCCATAAAAATTACGGGATCGTTATCGCGTATGGAGGATTTTAACAGTCCCTTTGCATCGTAAGGATTGGAAGGAACAACTACTTTTAATCCGGGCGTATTAGCAAACCAATTTTCAAAATTTTGAGAATGCTGAGCGCCGAGCTGTCCAGCGTTGCCAGTAGGTCCGCGAAAGACGATGGGTGCACTATATTGGCCTCCCGACATGGAGAGGATTTTTGCCGCTCCATTGATAATTTGATCTATCGCTACGAGCGAAAAATTGAATGTCATAAATTCTATGATCGGACGAAGACCATTCATCGCTGCCCCCACACCGATACCTGCAAAGCCAAGTTCCGAAATCGGCGTATCCAGGATTCGTTCTGGTCCGAACTCTTCCAGCATGCCCTGGCTTACTTTATAAGCGCCATTGTATTCGGCTACCTCTTCACCCATTAGCATCACGCTGGGATCCCTTCTCATTTCTTCATTCAAGGCCTCACGAAGGGCCTCTCTAAACTGGATTTCTCGCATAGTACTTTTAGAAAGTGCGTAAAAATAGGGTCGGTAGTGACAGAATAAAAGGATTTGATGAGTTTTTCTTTAATGGGTATAAAACAAAAAAGCCCTGACCAGGGCCAGGGCTTTTTGTTAACCAATGAGATTTATTATTTCAATGCGTTTCTGAAAGATTCAGTTGCAGCAAATTTTGTGAATTCAAGATCGCTCAAAGCAGCTTCTTTCAAAGAAGGATCAGCCTTAACAGCATTTGTCAAGTTAGTAACAACAGCGTCTGCGTTACCCAGTCTAGCTGAAGCAACTGCTGCACCGTAGTGAGCAATAGCCAGGCTGCTGTTTTTAGCAATAGCTTCGTTAAACGAGGTCAAGCCATTTTGATAATCTTTGTTCAACACTTGCGCTAAGCCTTTGTTGAAAAGATTATCAGCATTGTCCGTCGCAGCCGATTCGGAAGTTACGGCAGCAGCGTATTGAGCTTTTACAATTTCAGCAGCACCTTTAACACCGTTTACGCCAGCTGCATTATCGCCTTGAAGACCAGCGCTAAGGGCTTTGCTTGCATGATTGTAAGCTGCGTAAGCATTGCCTTTAATCATGTTAACAGAAGCTAAGTTAGCATGAACTTCAGGAGCTTCGTTCAATTTTGCCGCGATCTCAAGTTGAGCTAAAGCTTTATCAGCCAAAGCAGGAGCATTACTTGCATTTTCTAATGCTTGAGCAATGTATACAGCACCTAAATTATTGTGAGCATTCCAGTTTGAACCTTTCTTAGTAGCAGCTTCATAGATGGCAGCTTTCTCATCCAACGAAGGAGTTAATGTTGCTGAATACATCATCTCTTCAAAAGAAAGAGTATCAGCAGATACTGAACCTTGTGATACTTGTTTTGATAAAACAGACATTTCAGCATCTGTCTTTTTCTCTTTTACTACCAGGATTTCAGTCTTAGCAGTTCTTAATTTAGGATATACATCTTTGAATACTTTTCTGTAAGTCTTCAATCCTTTCATCGCCTTTTCGTTATCTTCAAAAGATCCACCGGCATTGATGATGTTGAGGTACTCAGCTTTTTCTTCAGAAGAAATTCCTTCATAAGTTGAAAGAACATTTTTGAATTCGTTCCAATCTTGAATAACTGGTTTCAAAATGAAGTTGATAGAATCGGCTTTGCCTTTATAATCATACTTTTTCATTTCAGTACGATAGAATTTTTCGATAGCGGCAGCACGATCAGGAGAAAGTTTTGAGTTGATACGCTCAGCACCTTCAGGAGAGTGAGTACCTGTAATGGTTACTGTACGCGTAGCATTTTTTGAAGCAATGAACGCATCAAGCTCTTTTCCTTTTGTACTTCTGATTTCACTTGTTCTCAGTACAGCTCTTCCTTGTTCGAAAATGAAATCAGGGATGATGACGGGAACAAGCTCTTCCTGGTTGTTATAACCATGATCAGCGAAAGCAGCAAAGAATACTGGTTTAACTAATTTAGAAGTTGTAATTATTCCGGTTGCAACAGGCATTCTTGGTGATGCTTTTGATTTTTCACCTTTCGATGCTACACCTTCTACCTCAAGGGTACCAGTCTTTTGTGCTGGCTGATAAGGGAAGAAGAAGCTCTTTGTTGCTTTAGGTTGTTCGGTCTTTGCATTTGGAAATTCTTCAGCTTTGAACGCTAATGGTTCCAAGGCAACTTCGCTTGTGCCATATTTGTAGAACGTGTTGACCGTATATACGGTACCTTTCTTTAACATCTTAACAGGTAGATTTGCCGCCATATCGAAGGCAACAGTATCTTTGTGAACTTCCAGCGGATTGGGGGTGACAGTTAGCTGTTGTTCTTTAGACATTTTCACCATCTTGGGCAGTGTACAGCCCACAAGGCTTAATGCGCCGAAGATCAGAAATGAGTAAACTACTTTTCTCATTGGATTTTTAATTTATTGGTTGATTTAAACAGGTTGCAAATATAGTTACGTGTATTTTTTTGCAATAATAGTCAAAAAAATATGATAATTCCGCTATTTTGAATAACCTGGTACGTTATATTTGTGATCAGGATTTTATGTTCGACTAATTAACCTTTTAAAGTGTCGAATGTTTAGAAAAGTGTGTTAGTATGGAACGAGTAACCGATAGAATCCAACATTTCTTTGAAACTTATGCCTTTGGTGTATGTACCCAACTGGGTGAAAAGCTTGGTATGGCTATCTCAAGCATCCGATTATTTTTCATTTATGCATCTTTCATTACATTCGGGTCTCCAGTCATAATTTATCTTTGTTTGGCATTTGTAATGAACATGCGCAAGCACATACGCAAGCGCAATGCTATCTGGGACTACTAAGAACTAGTTTCGAGTTTCGAGTTTCGAGTTTTTAGTTTCGAGTGTCGGCCTCCACACTTGAGGCTCGAAGCTAAAATGTCAAACTTTTCGATGGGCTTGCTACGAGGCGTCTGTCTAAATTTAGACCTGGCTTCAAGCGTTCGGTCTATAACTCTAAACTCGAAACTTTAAACCCGAAACCTTTTTCCTCCCTTTAAGATAATAGTCGATGATAATTAATCCAGGATATATTAATGTATCGGGATACGCCGAATACGTTTGCAGAAGTTCTTTTCGTTTTCTTGTGTTTTTGTTTAACTCAGTTAGAAACCGATAGTGCGCCCGTACGACTGCGCTGAAATTTTTTGGTTCACCCTTTAGTAAAAAATGAAAAGCGGCAATCCAGTCGAGAAGAATCCGTAACGGCAGTTTATAAAGCAGCTCAGTTGGTAAAAAATGTTTATAAATTAAAGAGAGGCCATTCCTGAAATTGAGGTACGTCTTTCCAGGTTGTTGATATCCTAATGTTCCTGCGCCGAGATGATAGACTGCGCTCTTACCAGTATAGTATATTTTTTTCCCTGCGCGATGAAGTTTCCAGCAGAGATCGATTTCTTCCATATGAGCAAAAAAATCTTCATCGAACCCATTAAACTGGTTGTATGCCTCTGAGCGGATCATCAGGCACGCGCCCGTAGCCCAAAACACTTCTACCTCATCATTGTATTGTCCACTGTCTTCTTCAATCGAATTTAGAATTCTGCCACGGCAAAAGGGATATCCTAAGCAGTCGATAAATCCACCTCCGGCGCCAGCATGTTCAAATTTATTTTTATTGTTGAAAGACAAAACTTTTGGTTGCACAGCGGCAATGTTCTGGTTATTGTCCAGCAACGTAACCATAGGTGCAAGCCAGTTTGCAGTCACTTCGACATCCGAATTGAGAAGCACATAATAATCGGCAACCACAAGTTTTAATGCCCGGTTATATCCCCCGCAAAACCCATAATTTTTATCCAGTGAAATTATTCGGACCAGGGGAAACGATTGCTGAAGGAGGACGACAGATTGGTCTGATGAATTATTATCAGCAACAATAATCTCAGCATTATCGGAATGTTGAATAACAGAAGGGAGAAACTGACGAAGCAGTTTCTCCCCATTATAATTGAGAATGATTATAGCCGTATGGCTCATCCCATCAAGCTACTAAAGTCGATGCCCGGGATATTTGGAAGAAGCCCTTCCGTACTTTTACGCATCTCTTCTTTTGCCAATACTTCCGCTTCGTCGGTAGCCTTGTTTACAGCGGCAACAATTAAATCCTGAAGTATAGTTTTATCTTCCGCTTTTAATAGGGAGGGATCAACATCAATGGAGATCAATTGTTTCTTTCCTGTTACCATAGCTTTAACCAACCCTCCACCGGATTCACCAGTAGCAGACAGGGTACCTAATTTATCTTGCGACTCTTTCATACGGGCCTGAACCTCTTTCATCTTGCCCATCATTTTCATCATGTCAAACATAGAGTGTGGATTTTTAGATTGACAAAGGTAAGGGATTTTAGATTGTAGATTGACGATTTTAGATTGGATGTCCAATTGAAGTTCGCAGGCCTTCGGAAAGTGTAGTTAGTCTACAATCGTCAATCTACAATCGTCAATTTTTCCTAAGGTGTACGATCGTTCCGGATCGATTCGAAGTTGACGATTTTAGATTGGATGCCCCGATTGAAGTTCGCAGGCCTTGGGAAAGTGCAATCAATCTACAATCTAAAATCTACAATCGTCAATTTTTCCTCAGAAGTACGATCGTTCCCGATCGATCGAAAGTTCTTCCGGCCTGGTCGGTAATCGAAGCTCGGAATACATAAGTTCCTTCGGGCATTAATGTGCCTTTGTATAGGCCGTCCCACCCTTTGTCGAGGTCATCAGTAGTATACATCATTTCGCCCCACCGATTAAAAATCTTCATTTCAAACGACGTTATAAATTGGCCGAAAACATTAAAGATATCATTGAGATTGTCACCGTTCGGAGTAAACGCGGTAGGATAAAACAGATTAGGTTCTTTAATAATGGTTATTACATTGGAAACGGAGGCAGCAATTCCAGCTGTGTTTGCAACTGCGGTTATTTTATAGATACTTATCTGGTTGAGCAGATCCTGCGAGTTATCAACGTAGGATATACTGGAGCCTGTGTTAACGCTCAGCAACAGCTGGCCTTGCTCATTGAATTTCTCAAGGATGTAATGGTCTACACCATTCTTCCAACCTTCATACGAGTTCCAGGAAAGACTGACAGCATTATTCGCTTCGAGAGATCCTATTAATAGAATCGGACAAGCCTCGATACTCTCCGGACTTAAATTGTTGCAGGCATCTTTGTAGCTGATTTTATAACAGGATGTTAAATCTCTGCTGTAGTCACTGTCAATCGACGAAGTTGCAGAAGTAGAACTTAAGGATACATAGGTTCCGCTGATGGACTTCGAGACTGAATATTCGGAAGCAACAAAAGCGGGATCCTGTGTCCACCGCAGATCTACTGTCCCACCATTTACGATCGTTGAAATATTTTCAACTGCCGTCGGAACGGTTGTTGAAATTGCAGTTGCGCACTTTGAAAGCGAAATACTTCTTGTCCCGTTCGTGTAGTTGGTTGTTTGCTGATAGCAATACTCCGTTCCACAAATAACATTGGTGTCATTCAGTGAAGTAGAAGGGGGTGCGGAATTTAAGGGTGGGTCGGAATTTTTTGTGATCGAATAACTCACAACTCCCAATGAAGAGGTAGCCCACGCCAGTCGATTGACATTATTTTGAGCTGTTACATCAAAATTGGAGCTACATATGATGTTTGAGTACGTCGTTGTATTACTACAGGGATCGAACGCGCCTAAACGAAAGCAATAAAAATTATCATCTGTTGCAAGATTGTTTACCGTTGTTGTTGAAACTTCATAAACATTTTGAAGGGGTTGAAAATTGGTTGCATTATTCCTCGACATCTGAAGACGGTATAAAATATTCAGCTCGTTATCAAAGTCGAGTTGAATATCGGTATTGTTCAACACGGTAAGCTGCGTTATGACAGGTGCAGGTAAAGCGGCCAAGGCGTCCACAGACTTCGTGGTAGGATTGCAATTATTTTCTGCGTTTTTATTGTATCCGGTGACCGTGATCGACTGAGGCCCTGGCAATCCAAATCCGTGCCTCACCGTGGCAAGGCTTGTGGTATCGACAGTAGCACTCATATCGTTAAAATCGATTATATATCGATCATAGTTCGTATCTATAATGTTGACCTGCACTTCACTTCCACTACAAGAGTAAATTTCAAACTCAGGTTGAGTATTCGGTAAGACGGTTATTGTGATATCATCTAACCCGGAAGCTTGAAAAAGCACGCGTAAAAGGTAGGTGCCGGGTTGCGTGTAAGTGTGGGTGAACGTAAGAAACTCGGGCACATTATTTTCAAAAAACATATCGCACGCACTTCCACCATTGCAAACAAAGGGTGCCAATGGGCTAAGAGTAACTGTCAATGGAGCACATCCTTTAATCTGATCTACTTCGAATTTTCCCAATCTGCTTGGATAGGGAGGTTGTGCTTGAACGAATGTCAAAGCCACGAGTAAAAAGAGGAGCGTAAGGAAGAATTTCAAATTCATGCAGTCTCCCAATTTTTCAAAAATTGTTCGGCTTTGCGAATATCTTCATACAACATGCGATCATCTTCTATAAACGGCACAATCTTTCGAAAAGTATCCATTATTCCCTCCAGGTATGGCGACGTCTTCAATGGCCTTCTAAAGGCGATAGCCTGTGCGGCTGTGATCAATTCAATGGCTAATATAGAGTAAACATTGTTCACGACGCGATAGGCTTTAGTGGCCGCATTCGCACCCATACTCACATGATCTTCCTGTCCATTGGAAGATACTATCGAATCGACCGACGCAGGTGTACAAAGTTGCTTATTCTGGCTCACAAGGGAAGCGGCTGTGTATTGGGGAATCATCAAACCAGAGTTAATACCGGGATTGGCTACCAGGTAATTGGGTAAATCCCGCACTCCGGCGATAAGTTGGAACGTTCTTCGCTCCGAAATACTTCCTAATTCTGCCAATGCAATAGCAAGAAAGTCGAAGGCAACTGCCAAGGACTGTCCGTGAAAATTGCCAGCAGAAATAATGAGGTCTTCATCCGGGAATACGTTAGGATTATCGCTAACACTATTTACTTCAATGAGGAAAACATTCGTCACATACTCTATTGCATCGGCAGTTGTACCGTGAACCTGTGGAATACATCTAAATGAATAAGGATCCTGAACATGTTTTTTTGCTTGTTTGATGAGTTCACTCCCTTCTAATATTGAAATGATTTCCTGCGCTGTTTTTGATTGGCCGGGATGTGGACGAATGGCATGCACCTGCGGTAGGAAGGGCTCGATGCGTCCATCAAAAGCATCTAAGGAAAGAGCACCAATAATGTTTGCTAACTTAAGTAGCCGATGTGCGTGCATAGTGCACCACACGCCATAAGCACCCATAAATTGAGTGCCGTTTAAAAGTGCTAACCCTTCTTTTGCTTTCAGACTTAAGGCAGGCCATTGCAATTTTTGGTTGATGGCTTCGCCCGAAAAATTATTTTCCTGATATTTCACTTCTCCCAGTCCAATCAATGGAAGGGATAAATGCGCGAGCGGTGCAAGATCGCCCGAGGCACCCAATGAACCCATCTCATAAATGATCGGTAGTACATCTTCATTGAACATATTTGCCAATCGTTCGACCGTGGTAAGTTGAACGCCCGAAAAGCCATATGCCAGCGATTGAACTTTTAGAAAAAGCATGAGCCTGACAATTTCCTCAGGTATTTTATCACCTGTTCCACTTGCGTGTGATTTCACCAAATTCTCCTGCAACTTTTCTAACTGACTAAGCGGAATATTTTTATTGTAGAGGGATCCGAATCCAGTATTGATTCCATAAATAGACTGCGTTGATTCCTGTAGTTTTTTGTCAAGATATTCGCGGCAACGAATAATTTTTGTCTTTGCTTCATCGGATAATTCAATCGTTACTTTGCCGCCATTGATCCGGGTCAGATCCTGCAGGGTTAATTTTTTTGTAGAGATGTAATGAACTAAATCTTTTGGCATTCAGAAATTTCTTTGTGCGTCTGAGCGATAAACAATTCAACCGCGAAGACGCAAAGACGCTAAGTTAAATACAATGATCATATTGAGGATTTCCACTCACGTTATTGTTCAGAAGCTTTTGAGATGGATCATTTTAATTTTTCAACGATCTGATCTATGGACAGCTTTTCCTGGTCACCGCGTCCCATATCTTTAAGCGATAACAAACCACTTTTCATTTCTTCGGAACCTATAACAAGTGTAAACGGTATTCCTTTTTTATTTGCGAAGTCCAATTGCTTTTTGAGCTTGGTTACGTCCGGATAAATTTCTGAAGCAATTCCATTAGCTCTTAACTTCGTTAAAACACCAAGACCATATCGCATATTCTCCTCATCAATATGACAAATCAAAACCTTGGATGAAATAAGGGTATCCTTTGGAAAAATTTTAAGTTCTTCCATGGCATCATAAAGCCGATCAACGCCGAAGGAAAACCCTACACCCGATAAATTTTCTTTATCGCCAAATGATTGCGTAAGATTATCATATCGGCCACCACCACTCACGCTACCGATAGCCACCTTGTTTATCTTAACTTCAAAGATGCAACCGGTATAATAGCTTAATCCGCGTGCTAACGCGATATCAAATTCAACGTGATCGTCATTGGCACCATAACTTTTTAAAAGTTCGATAATTTCCTGAAGATCGCTTAATCCTTTTTTTCCACTTTCGCTGTTTGTAAACATCGATGTGAGTGAGGATATTTTAGAGGAAGTAGAACCTTTGATATTTAAAATGGCAAACAAATCTTGAAGGTTTTCGTCGGTAAAACCTTTTGGTCTTAATTCTTCTTTTACTTTTTCTTCTCCGATTTTATCAAGCTTGTCGATCGCTACGAACAGTGAGGTTTCATTTTCCTTAGCACCAATCGATTCTGCTATGCCAGATAAAATACCCCGATGGTTAATCTTTATAGTGTAATCCTCAATCCCTAATCCTTTGAAAACCTCCTTGATCATTAGAATGATTTCAGCTTCGCAGATTAGAGAATTTGTCCCCACCACATCGGCGTCACATTGATAAAATTCGCGATATCTTCCTTTTTGAGGACGGTCTGCTCTCCACACAGGTTGTATTTGATAACGCTTAAAAGGAAAACTCACTTCATTCCGGTTCATCACCACATAGCGTGCAAAGGGAACGGTGAGATCATAGCGAAGGCCTTTTTCGGATATTTTCTTGGCTAAAGCGGAAGAATTAAGAAGATCGCTCAAGACTCCATTATTATTTTGATCGTAGACTTCTATAAGGTATTTGTCTGAAACAATGTCAAGGGAATTCTTTTTTATGTCATCGATGACTTTGCTAATATTACTTTGGAGGAATAACTTCAACTGGTTAAACTCTGAAGCTTTGTCACTTGAGAATATTTTATTTAAGTTAATCTCTTGATCAGTATAAATATTCGAGGAAATAACTTGAAGAACCTCTTTTATGACAGCTTTGTAGTGAGCTTTAAATCCAACATCCGTATTTAGATGTTTAATTTGATTCCTTCTCTCCTCAAAAAAATCTCCAGAATTAAGAATCTTGAATAAAAGCTGATCTCCTTCATCCCCGTATTTCCCAGTCAAAGTTGAAAGATTTTCCATAGCGGGAGTTTCAAGCGGCTGAAAACCAAATGTTTGAAAAACAGTTCTAATGACGTTAAGAATAAACTGGCGTTTTGCCATTGTTGCCGGCCCGAAATCACGGGTTCCTTTCGGAAGGGTTGGTTTCTCCATAAATGTTAGTTTCAGGTTTGAGGTTTGATGTTCGATGTTGAGCCCAAAACCCGTCTTTCAGCCTGAATTCAATAGCGTTTAAGCTTCAAGTTTAAAGCTAGAACAATTAACCTGCAACCTTATTCCAGAAACTTTAAACTCGAATCCCTTTGCATTCCCGATTTTAGCGTTTATTTTTGCGCTCCTTTTAACGGATTTGAAATCATGCCAATAACCAGACTCAAGAGAAAAGGCCGCAAAGACAAGGCAAAATCAGCAGTAAGACGTGTGTCGCTGAAAAACCAGAACTTTCAACCCGTGATCAAAAACGTGGATATCGAAAAGATCAAGGAAGAATTTAAGGCCAAGGCTAAAAAAGGTTAAAATACCTTCTAAATATTTTTTAGAGTCCTGTTTTCAGGACTTTTTTGTTTCTATCTATGGAGGGTTTGATGTTTCAAGTTTGAGGTTTTTCGTTACTTAGCAACCTTAAACTTTGAACTATTAACCTTAAACAAATTCATGCATCTCGTCAACTGGAATGTAAACGGCATTCGCTCTATTATTAAAAAAGATTTTATCAAGGATGTGCAGCAGATGGATCCTGATATTTTTTGCTTACAAGAAACCAAAGGAGGGGAGGAGGAGGTTCACGGAGCGTTGCAGTCAATTCCTGGATACCATGTTTATGTAAATTCTTCCAAAGCCAGAAAAGGATATTCGGGTACAGCGATTTTATCTAAACAAGAACCGATTCAAGTTACTTTTGATATGTCGCTTGAAGAGCATGATCAGGAGGGGAGAGTAATTACTGCGGAGTACCCAACATTTTTTTTAACCACTGTGTACACACCCAATGCCGGTGAAGGCCTGGCCCGACTTGATTACCGTGAACGGTGGGATAAAGATTTTATGGAATATCTTTTATGGTTAAATAAAAGAAAGCCGGTTATAGTATGTGGAGACCTGAATGTCGCCCATCAGCCTATTGATATTGCACGGCCAAAAGAAAATTATAATAAATCCGCTGGCTACACTCAGCGTGAGATCGATGGCTTTACCCGTTTACTCGAATCTGGTTTTATTGATACCTTCAGACGATTTTATCCGGAGGAAGTAAAGTACACGTACTGGAATTATGTGACGAATGCTCGTCTTAAAAATACAGGTTGGAGGATTGATTATTTTCTCGTTCCGGAGAGGCTTATCAATAAAGTAAAAGATGCGATGGTCTACAATCAGTACCTCGGCTCCGACCATTGCCCTGTTGCCTTGAAAATTGAAGTAGCGTAAGGGCCATAAAAGGACGGGTAATAAATAAAGTACAGCTGCGATTACCTTTCCATTATTATTATTTAACAGTTACTTAACGATCCCCGGTAAAACCCCGCTGGGTGGAGTTGTATTTTTGAGCCTTAGCTGAATTCAACTTCGTTAAATTATCTTGGCTGTAAATTCAACTGATTACCTTTTATTGAGTGCTATCCGTCACGGTGACCAGAAGGCTTTTGAGTTGTTCTTTCATAAATATTATTCGCCCTTGTGCATCTATGCTAGTCGTTATGTAAAACAGGATGCAGTGGCAGAGGAGATTGTTTCCGATGTGTTTTACAAGTTTTGGCAAAAGCGCCAAGAGCTTCCTGTAATTGACAGTGTGCAGGCCTATTTATACACCTCTACACGCAATCATGCATTGGATTACCTTCGAAAAAATAGTTCTCTCCAGGAAGATATTGACGCGTACACAGAACAAGTTAAAGCTACCGGCTTTGGCAGCCAAGATGATGAAGACTTATCTTTAAAAGAATTTCTCGCGCAACTGGAAACCAGGATCAATGATTTGCCCAAGCAACGACAACTTATTTTCAGACTTCACAAATTACAGGGCCTATCCTGCCCTGAAATTGCAACCCAGCTTGGTTTATCTGAGAGAACAGTGCAAAATCAAGTATTTAGAGCTGTCCAGTATCTGAAAGAAGTTCATTTAGCCGATTGAATAACATCTTGAAAAAGTAAGCTTCTTATTTTCAATCTACTGCAGGTGAATTTTCCCATCCTGTCTTCTGTGCTTTTCTTAATGATTTAGTAACATGCCCGCGTGAGTAATTGACTTTATTTTTTTCGTCATGCGGAAAGAAATACTACACATCTACTTAACACTATCTCTTTGAAATATACGGATGGACATATTGATTGGGCATTGATAACCAAAGTGCTTTCGGGTAAAGCAAGTGAAGCGGAAAAAGCTGCCTTAGAGACCTGGCTGGCAACAGATTCGGCTCACCAGGAGCTCTTTGATGAATTGAGTAAACCGTGGGAGGAATCCGTTACGCGGGTTAAGGCCTCACGTGCTTTTGCAATGTTGAACAAGCGACTCAACGAAGAAGATAGCGCTTACAAAATTTTAAATAAAACGCCGCACAGACCACTAATAAGCAGTGGCTGGTGGCGAATAGCAGCAACAATTACTGTGTTGCTTTGCCTGTCTTTTACAATTTACCAGTACGGGCCAGATGTACTTGATCGGATTGATCCCTTAATATACACAGAACAATTTGCATCTAAAGGGCATCGTCTGGAGATCACGTTGAGTGATGGTTCCCACGTCTTTCTCAATGCAGATAGCCACTTGCGTTACCCTAAGCAATTTAAACGTGGCAAACGGGAAGTGTTCCTTGAAGGAGAAGCCTTCTTTGATGTTGTGCGTGATCCCAAGAAACCCTTTGTGGTCACCTCCGGTTTGGTCCGCACCCAGGTATTTGGTACGAGCTTCAATGTAAAAGCGTATTTAGGAGAAGATATATCCGTGGCTGTAGTGACGGGTAAGGTAAGCGTTGTTGTGGACTCTTTAAAACAACCGGAAATTCTCCTTACGCCTAATCAGAAGGCTACCTACTCATGGGAAAGGAAGCAACTTCTTAAAAGCAATATTGTGAAAGCGCAGGATTACGCTGCCTGGCACAAGGGCAAGATTATATTTGAAGGTACATCCCTTAGAGAAGTTGCCAATACCCTCAGCCGTAATTTTGATGTGGATGTATTCATCCAGAATGCAGCCACTGGCAATCGCCGCCTTACTGCGGAGTTCGAAGACCAATCGCTTGAGGAGATTCTCTATCTGCTCTGCAACTCTACCGTCACCCGATACAAGAAAACCGGCAATCACTATATCATTCATGATTAAAATATATTGAGAACACCTAAAAAGGAGGTCGCGAAATGAAGAAATAATACAGATCAGAAAAGATTAAAAAAGGGAAGATGTGATTCGAGCACATCAACCCTTAAGAAAGAACCGTAATAGTGTAGCCCATTTCCAACTGGGACAATCCCTTCTTTGTTTAAACCGAAATTCAAACGATTCAAAATTATGAATAAAAAATTTTCCATACCTACTCGTTGGATTATTATAATGAAATTTTCCTCTTTGCTTGCCGTGCTCCTGATTACACTGACTACCCTTGCCGGCCCCAAAGGATACGGACAGGAATTGCTGGATACCCGCCTGTCGTTGAAGCTAGAGCAAGTAGCATTTGCAGAAGCTATTCAGTCCATCAAACAACTGGCTAACTGTAAGATCATTTACAGCGACGACGTCATCCCAGCCAATAGCAACGTGTCCCTTGCAGCGCAACAGGAGAAACTTTCCGTAATCCTTAATAAGCTTCTTACTCCGCTAAACTTACGGTACGAAGTAATATTTAATCAGATCGTGATCAAAGCAGCGATTAAATCGCCTGCCGCATCACCCCAGGGCACTGTTACTGGAAAAGTTACCGATGCAAAAACAAGCGAATCTCTTCCGGGCGTGAATGTATTGATCAAAGGCACAACAATCGGCACCACAACTGACGGGGACGGTAAGTACAACATTGCAGTGCCTGACGAGTCGGATATATTGGTCTTCAGCTATGTAGGCTATGCAGCCCAGGAAGTTGTAGTAGGTAATCAATCTGAGATTAACATCTCCCTAAAAGAAGATGTTAATAGTCTGAATGAAGTTGTCGTGGTCGGATATGGTACTCAACTGCGTGCGGAAGTAACGGGTTCCATTGCGCAGTTAAATTCATCGGAAACTGCTGACATGCCTGTAACCCAGTTTGCACAGCAGCTTCAGGGAAAAATTGCCGGTGTTCAGGTTGGTCAGAATAATGGTCAGCCAGGCAGGGGAATGGAATTTCGTATTCGCGGCGCCGCGTCATTATCATATGGAAACCAACCCTTGTTTGTTGTGGATGGAATACCTGTTACCGGTAGCGTTAACAATATCAATCCGGCAGAAATTGAAAACTTCTCGGTACTGAAAGATGCTGCTTCAAGTTCTCTCTATGGTTCAAGAGCAGCCAACGGCGTTATCCTAATCACTACCAAGCGTGCCAAACCAGGAGAGTCGCAAGTTGAATTCCGAAGTTTTTACGGGGTACAAGCAATACCCCAAAAAGGAAGGCCCCGTATGATGACTGCCAGGGAGTTTGCTGAGTTTCAAAATGAATACTACGAAGACCGTGTTAAATATGAAGGTTATACGGGAACGCTTGCTCCTGAATATCAAAACCCGGAACAATATGGAGAAGGAACAAACTGGTTCAAAGCTCTTACGCGTCATGCGGCCATACAGAACTACGACCTGATCGTTTCATCAGGAACAGAAAAATCTTCATCAACTGTTGTCGCAGGATATCAGGATCAGCAAGGTGTAGTACTAAATACGGGCACAAAACTTTTCTCATTCCGTCTTAACCAACACTTCAATCTTTTCGACAATAAACTGAAGGTTGGATTTAGCATCGCACCAAGCTATCGCATTGATCATAACAACAGGCTAACAACGGAAGGTGTGGGGGGCCTGATAGAAAAGATCGTAGAAGCTAGCCCTTTAATCGCGCCTGTTGATGAAAATGGCAATATGCCGCTTTATGTCAATTCTCCCGGCATGGTAGCGAATGTTAATCCCTATGCTCAATTTGTAAAAACGAAGGATGATTATAAAACTACTCGTCTACTGGGAAATACCTATGTGAATTATGAATTTTTACCTGGACTCAGTTTAAAAACCAACCTGGCAATAGATAAGGGTGCAGAAAGGCGCAACATGTTTTCTCCGTCATCTATTTCCACGACAGCGATAGCTACCGGACTTAGTAGTACAGTAGACAATTATTCGTGGACGGCAGAAGCAACGCTGGATTATGCCAGGACTTTTTTGGAAGATCATTATGTGGAAGCGCTGGCTGGTTATTCCGTTCAAAAGTTTGAACAGGAAAGCAATTCGGTGACAGGCATAAATTTTCCTGACGATAATGTGGAATGGCTCAGCGCCGCTACATCCATCTCCGCAGGTTCCAGTAATACCACTGCATATTCATTATTATCATCCATTGCACGCTTAAATTATTCTTATAAAGGCAGATACATGCTATCTGGGGCTATCCGCCGGGATGGTTCCTCACGTTTTGGGGCAGACAAAAAATATGGCAATTTTCCTTCTGTATCCGTAGGCTGGATCATTAGCGAGGAGAATTTCATGGGCGGGGCCGGATATATAGACTTCTTGAAAATACGCGCCAGTTATGGTATTACAGGCAATAATGATATCGGTAATTATTCGGGGATCGGTCAGGTAACATCTAGTAATTATGTATTAAATGGCGTGTTGGTACCCGGATCAACAGTTTCTACATTGGGTAATCCGGAACTTGCGTGGGAACGGAATAAACAGTTTGACATTGGCCTGGACGTAGCGGTCCTTGATAGCAGGCTATCATTTACCTATGATTATTATCGCAAAATATCCGATGGCTTAATTCAGGACAGGCCCATACCCCGTGCATCAGGGTATACAACCGTTACTTCCAATGTGGGCGAGCTTGAGTTTTGGGGTCATGAATTTGGTGTGAACGCAAAGATCCTTAACAAAAAACTGAAATGGAGTACGAGATTAAATGTCTCCGTGGACAGGAACAGGATCAAGTCCCTTGTAAATCCTGGGTTTATGAGACGTAACAACACGATCACTTCAGATTATTACCGTAATCAGGTTGGTCATTCGCTGGGTGAGTTCTACGGATTTATTTTTGAAGGATTGTATAAAGATGAAGAGGACCTGCAAAACTCGGCCCGGCATACCAGCTCTGCCGTTGGAACAGTAAAAATGAGAGACGTTGTACAGGATAATGTGATCAACGATAATGACCGTACTTTCATTGGCAATCCTAATCCTGATTTTCTGTTTGGTTTCACCCATGAGCTAAGTTATAAAAACTTCGATTTGTCTGTTGCTTTTGCCGGATCTGTTGGCGGTCAAATATTGAATCCGTCTAAATGGGCCTATCTCACCAATCTGGACGGTGCAAGAATGCTACTAGCGGGAGTAAAAGACCGTTGGAGATCTCCTGAAGATACTGGCTCTGGCGTTTATCCGAGAACATTGACTGGAACAACCGCATTGGGCAGAGCTGTAAACACTCAATGGCTCGAAGACGGTTCTTACCTTTCGGCTAAGAATATTACGCTGGGATATAACACCAAGATTAGAAATAACCTTGCCTTGAAAAATTTGAGGATATACCTATCTGTACAAAATGCATTCATTATAACCGACTATTCAGGTATAAATCCAGAGATCAGCTTAAATGGTCTCAACGGTACGTCTATCGGGATAGATGAGAATGCGTATCCAGTTCCGAGAACATTTGCTATCGGCGTTTCCGCGACTTTTAAATAACATATTCTACGCTACTAAAATATAATTGATATGAAAACTATATATATCATCATACTGGCATTTGTAATCATTTCCTGTGATGAAAGTTTTATTGAACTGACCCCAGATGATCAGATCTCAGGCCCAACTTTCTATAAAACAGAGCCTCATTTCAGGCAGGCCCTGGCTGCAGCCTACACTCCGTTAAGAGATCTGTTGGATAATGATTTTCACACCAATGAAATGCGCTCGGATAATACGCACTATGAATTTTATCAGATCAACCGGGGAACAGCTTACACTCACCGGGAGAATATTGCAGATTTTATAGACGAGCCAACCAACGCCTATACAAATGCTGTGTACTTTCATTGCTATAAAGGCATCTCCAGGGTCAATATTATTCTCGAACGAATAGAGGCAGCTACGCTCAGTGATGCCGCAAAAAATGATATCATCGGGCAGGCAAAATTTATTAGAGCATTTAATTATTTTAAACTAGTAAGATATTTCGGCGGTGTGCCCTTATTTTTAAAGGAGGTTATTAAGGCGGAGGATGCCTTTCTTACCAGGTCAACACCAGACGAAGTATATACCCAGATCATAGCGGATGCCGAAGATGCTATTGCCAAAATGGATAATCCTGTTTTCAAGGCAGAACGGCAGAGCGGACAAGCTACCAAAGGAGCAGCCGTCACACTGCTCGCAGAAGTATACCTGACGCAGCAAAAATATGCTGAGGCAGAAGCTTTACTTCTTACCCTAGAGGGGATGGGCTATTCCTTATTACCGGAGTATGCAGCCGTTTTTTCAACAGCGAATAAAAATAGCGGGGAATCTATTTTTGAAGTGCAGTACCTGGAAGGTTTACAGCTTGGGCAGCAAAGTACATTTATCTATCGTTTCCTGCCCCGGTCTTCCAATACAACAATTATTACAGGCGTTAAAACCGATAATAGCGGTACGGGTGGATGGAATACACCTACACCGGATATCATCGATGCCTATGAGGCGGGTGATAAACGGAAGGATGTATCTGTAGGTATGGCGGAAGGCAGTTATAATTCCAGCAACATCTTTACATTTTCTGCCAATAAAAGTATTATTAATTATACGCCCACACCAGGCAAGACCGGGGTTCCTTATATTAAAAAGTACCTTAACCCACATAGCAATCCCAACAACACCAATGATAACTGGCCAATATACCGGTATGCAGATGCGCTGTTATTGCTGGCAGAAGCGCAAAACGAGTTGGGAAAGGCTTCGGCATTAACGAATTTGAATCGGGTGCGGGCCAGGGCATTTGGAGATTCATTTCATGATATTACCACTACAGACAAAGTTGCACTAAGGGAAATCATCGCCCATGAAAGGCAGGTTGAGCTGGCTTTTGAAAATCACAGATGGCATGACCTCGTGCGGACAGGAAAGGCAGTGGACGTGATGAATGCCCATAGCATCAAGTTAAAGCAACTATACCCCTATTTGTCACCGGCCTCGTACCAGATGGATGCCAATAAATTACTATATCCTGTTCCGCAATCAGAAAGAGAATTGAATCCCGGCTTGACTCAGAACGATGGTTATTAGTTGAAGTTTGAAGTTTCGGGTTTAAAGTTTAAAGTTGTCCGATAGGATAGTTCCACGGAACTTCGAGGCTCCGTCATGGACAGCTCCGTCATGCTGAGCCTGCTAATTTTTTAAGCATCAGTGCCCTTCCCGCGAAGCATCCCCAGCTGTGAGACTACACAAGCAAAGACCTGCGC
>CAZAHL010000041.1:0-3507 GCA_964484845.1 uncultured Chryseolinea sp.
CCGAGACCCGCGGCGACTTTTTCCCGCAGACCGTGAGACGTGAAGGCAGCAGAGTAATCTCATTATGTTCTTACTTCTCCAGCACAATCCCTTCAAATTGACCAAGCTCGTCAACGGAAAATTTTACTATTCCATTACTCCAGGTAAAATCAATCCGTTTGTTATTCACCATGCCAAATACCTTACTGGGTTTAAAGTCGGATTTGATACGCAACTCAATATCGTATATCGGTAAAGGCGTGAAGTAAGTATTGCCACTAAACCCAGTAAGATTAACCAGATGCAGGATCATTCCTTCCGATCGTGCTTTTGAAATATTCTCCGGAGTATTGCGAATGTACTCTTGAAGAATTACCTCCACTCTCGCAGGAGCATTGGTTTGTACCAACTGATTCACTTCAGGTGAGAGGTGATCAATAACGTCAAGCAAAATATTTTTATGCTGCTCATATCCGTGCAGAAAATATAACTTCCCGAGGTTTATCGGTAGGATGGCCGCTTTGCTGGAAGGATGATTCTTTAGACCAAGAGCGTTGTAACCATTAGGTTCATGTCCGCCTATGATTTCCGGCGGGCCCGGTCTACCGGGAGTGTAAATAGGAAGAAAGGAAGTATCGGCACCGGTAAAATCATATAATCCAAGATTGAATTTCCAAAATACCAAGGTCTGTTTATCGGATCTTTTAAAGAGTTGCTTTTCTTTGGGGCTGAGGTAATATCCATTTCCATCGTGATCTTTATTTATAATTTTGGCTCCGAATAGATCAAGCAACTTTTCAGGTGTTCTATAAAAAGAGTTGTTGGTGGCGATTAAATTCGTGCCCTGCTTACACACTCGCGTAATTACATCAATAGATTTATCGCTCAGGTTCGTTATTTCCGGAAGGATAATTAATTTATACTTTCTTAGTTTCTCTTCCAGGTTTTCCACTTGTCCATCTTCGACAATATCAAATTGAATATGAGATTCCTTCAACATAAGTTGGATACCCCGATACTCTTGTGCGGCATCTCCCCCAGGCCAGGCGCCAGGCGCAATTACTGCCACAGATGCTGGCGATTTGTATCTGCCAAAAAAACGTTCGTATTTTTTATGATGATCGTAAATATTTTTCCAGACATCGTAGCTGCGTTCATCTTCATATTCCTGAAAATCACCCATCAGGCTCATATCCAATCCCGAACCGTTCGCAATATTTTCATACAATCTGATGGCGGTTTCTTCTGGCTCGACGGCATTGTAGCGAGACCGAAAAGAAATTTGCTGGATGCTGGCATTGCTAATGATATGATTGGGATATGAGTTAATAGCGTTGCTGACATTATCCGACGACATATAGGGCCAGTAAGGCAGGCTATTAGTTTGAGATTCGTGCCGAATGATATCGATGTAACGGTCACCGTAGGTGCAAATTGCAATATGTTTGTTTTTGGCCTTCACCAATGAATTCAAACGTTTCATCAAATCATCCACGGAGTATTTTTTGAATTCTTCATACTTCCGAAATACGGGATTGTCCAGATCTTCTTCTGTAGGCAAGGTCATTCCGCCGCTATATTCAGCGAAACTTTTTTTGCTGTATTCATTTTGATCGATACCGTGATAAATTCCTTCGTACGAATTTCGAGTTTGATATCCCGGCATGTTAATAAATATCCCGTCAATTGGAAATGCATTAATTACCTCCTCCACAATTTCGAACAACACTTTCTGTTCATACGGAGCATCGATCGAGACTACATACATTTCGTTGTTGATGATTCGTTCGCCTTTCGAAGAAATATAAAACCAATCCGGATGAGCCTTGAAAATACTTTCATGAGCGCGGCTGAAATCGAAGCGGGTGATTACTTTGATTCCGTTATCATGACATTTTTGAATAACATCCTTCAACATGTTTGCCTTCATGTATGGATTCGTATAATGGTATTCGAGTTTTGTTGGATAAAAAGCCATGATCCCACCCGCATTGATGATGAGTGTATTCGCTGAAAAATAGAGAAGATCTGCCACGAGAGAATCGGCATTCAAGCCAGCTTCATAGGCTGGTAAATTGGTTTGCATAACCCGTAAATTATTCCGCTTCCACCATTCGAGTGTATCTGGCCAGGTAGTCGTCGCAGGAAGGGTTGAATCGCTGGTCTCCGTATGTTGAGGAGAACATCTGATAAAAAAAACTACGATAAACAAACAGATGCGTAAAAGCAGCTTTTTCATTTTATTATTTTACTCGGAATGTATTAAATTATGTTAGCAATGAACCTAAAAATTTTGATGCACGGTATTTCACCCGTACATCCCTGTCGTAACTTTACGGTCACGGATAGAATCGTTGCAACCCTTTTTAAGAATTGGAACAATGAATATGACCCAGGAAGGGATTTGATAAATGATAAAAAGGGTAATGCGCTTTTTCAACGGCCTTATCGCCTGTCTTAGGTTCAATCCCGGTTCAACTAAAGTTTAAATTTGGTTTATCAATCGAACATTCCATTGTAAGTTTGTTATAACCTTTAATACCATCCCATATGAACAGACGAGAAGCTATAAAAACAGCGTCGGCAACAACAGGACTTTCATTTTTAGCTCCCGCTGGGTTTGCTAAAGAAAAAAGAAAGGCCGCCGATAAGTTTAAGTTTTCGCTGAATACAAGTACGATCAGTGGACAGAAATTAGGTGTTGAAAAATACATTGATATCGCAGCACGAGCTGGCTATGATTGTATGGAACTCTGGCTTCCTGATCTGAAAGTGTATTTGGACAATGGAGGTTCATTACCAGCATTAAAAAAATTGTTGGATGACAGTAAAATTCCGGTGGTGAATGCTATTGGTTTTGCGCCTTGGATGACAGACGATGAAGAAAAGCGCAAAGCTGGCCTTGCGCAAATGCGCGAAGAGATGGAGATAATGGCCGCTCTTGGCTGCCCACGTATTGCTGCACCTTCTGCTGGTATTGGACCGGACGTTCAGTTAGACATGTTTTCGGTAGGAGAAAAATTTGCCACACTGATCGATCTTGGCAAGGAAACTGGCGTAACTCCTCAACTTGAATTTTGGGGCGCATCCCGGTTTTTTCACATTGGCCAAGCGTTGATGGCTTCCGCCGTTGCTAACAAAGCAGGCGCTCGCATTCTTGCTGATGTGTATCATTTGTTCAGAGGGAATTCCGGATTTGATAGTTTAAAAATGATAGATGGAAGCATGATTGAAGTTTTTCATATGAACGATTATCCAGGTTCTATACCTCGCGAACAGCAAGCTGATAAAGACAGGATCTACCCTGGAGACGGTGTTGCTCCGCTAAAACAGATCTTAACAGACCTGAAAAATATGAAGGGTCCAAAGATTTTATCGCTTGAGCTTTTCAACAGAGAATATTGGGCACAAGATCCGTTGCAAGTGGCAAAAACGGGACTGGAAAAAATGAAAAAAGTAGCGAGCGAAGTGGCTTAGCAATGAGCAATGAGTAATGAACAGTGAGCAATGGGCTTAACGTATTAGCCC
>CAZAHL010000041.1:3607-31989 GCA_964484845.1 uncultured Chryseolinea sp.
TTGATTAGAATATTTTCGAGGGTAATACCATGTAATGGGTTGTTGGGTTGGTTTTAGCAATGAGCAATGAGTAATGAACAGTGAGCAATGGGCTTAACGTATTAGCCCGCTCCTTCCATAGAATCGACAAAAAGGTCTTCTACTTTCTTGCGGGCCCATGGCGTTTTTCTTAGGAATGTAAGACTGGACTTTATACTGGGATCATGAATGAAACAATTGATTGGTATTCGGTCTCCCAACTCCTCCCATCCGTACTGGTCTACCAATTTGATTAGAATATTTTCGAGGGTAATACCATGTAATGGGTTGTTGGGTTGGTTTTCTTTCACGGGCAGATAGTTTATGACAAAGTTATGAACTGGAGTTGATATATTACGTTGCGATAAAAAGTGGTTCAATTAACAGAGTTACGAAGTTTCGAATTGCCTTTCATTGCTCACTACTCATTGCTCATTGTTCATTGCTATGAAAGATTACTTCTCATCCCAATCTAAGCTATACGCCGCGTTTAGACCTACGTATCCAAAAGAGTTGTATGAATTCATTTTTCAATATGTGACCGAGAAAAACGTGGCGTGGGACTGCGCTACTGGAAATGGACAAGTAGCCAACTATCTTTCCACGCACTTCGGTGAGGTATATGCGACTGATATTAGTCAGCAGCAACTGGATCAGGCAGGAAAGCAAAGCAATGTTATTTATTCCATTTGCCCGGCAGAAAAAACTTCGTTTCAAGAAAATCAATTCAATCTTATCACCGCGGCGCAGGCTGTGCATTGGTTTGATCGCGATGCGTTTTACAATGAGGCAAGACGCGTAGGTAAACCCGGATCGTTGCTTGCGGTATGGGGCTATGCTTTATTGTATATCGAGCCAATCATCGATGAGATCATCATGGATTATTACAATCATACGGTTGGGCCTTATTGGGACAACGCACGGAAATTAGTCGAAGAGCAATATCGGACTATATCTTTTCCCTTTGAAGAAATTCAACCGCCTCCCTTTTCCATCAAAGTGCAATGGACGATCGATCAACTTTCAGGTTATCTGTCGAGCTGGTCAGCGACGCAAAAGTATATAAAGGAAAAAGGGCACGATCCTGTTTCACCGTTTATTAAAAGGCTTAAAAAGTACTGGACTAAGCCTGACATGGCGGTAACCTTTCCTCTTTTCACCCGCGTTGGGGTGATCAATAAGTGATGTACCATTTTTCTTAGAATCTACGCCAGATTAGGGTCACTTTTCCTATGTCGAGCGCTATTCATCCATTGCATAGCGGCAATGAAGGCTGGCATTCCTTTTTATCAGAATATGATGTAAAACTTTAGCAGGTCAGTTTATTGCGTTTTTTGACGTTCCATTGGGAATCCAATATTTTAACTTGCACTAATTTGAAAATGAGAACTTTACTTTTTGTAGCAATCTTTGTAAGTGAAGCATCGCTGTTGTTTGGGCAATCGCCTGGCAACGTTTCTGGTAATTTGCGCTGGTGGTTAAAAGCAAATGCTGGTGTTTATGAGAATGATGCTGGAACAGACGCTGCTGAAGCTGGTGACGAAGTCCGCCTGTGGGATGACCAAAGCACAATTAATAATAATGCTGTAAATGCCGGAGTCGCTACCCGCATGCCAATTTATCGAACGGGTATTATTAACGGGTATCCGGCGCTCGAGTTTAATGGTAACGATTTTCTAGATGCCAGTGCTCTATCTGGAATAGGCGCAACTGAAAGTTTTTACATCTTCTTGGTCTTTAAACAAAATTCTTATCAAACCAATGGAGCTACGACTGATGGAGCGGGAACGTTTATTATAGACCGACGTGATGTAACTGAAAACCTAACATCTTTTAAAGTTGTTAATACAGATAAGTATTTCTATCAGAGAAGACAAGATGATGGCTCAAATCTTGGTGGTCCTGTTTCAACTACTGCTGTCAATACCACATCATTTGTAGCTGCAGACTACTTTCGAAATCGAGTAGACGGGTCAAACTCTTTTGAAGGTATTTATCTTAATGGAAAATTAGAACCGTCACCAGTGCAATCCGGTCCGACTGGAAACATAACAGGGCCCTTATTAAAGATAGGCAACCATGCTACAAATGTAACTGGCGGATTAGATGGATACTTTACAGAAATAGCTGTTTACAATGCTAACCTTACAGCTGCAGAAAGACAAAGGATAGAATCATACCTCGCGCTTAAATATGGCATTACATTAGATCAAACCACTGCAACTAATTATGTTCGTTCCGGTGGAAATACAATTTATTCCGCTGCTACTTTCGCTGGCTACTTATCAGATGTTGCAGGAATTGGCCGAGATGATAATTCTGGTTTCTCCCAAACTGCGTCTCAAAGTCAAAATGCAAACAGTGTTGTTACAATTTCAAATCCTTCAAATTTAAATAATAACAATGAGTTCCTCGTTTGGGGAAGTAACAACGGAAGTTTAACCGTTCCGAGCACGTCGGATCTACCCGGTGGAATTGTAAGGAAATTAAGCCGGATTTGGAGAGCGGCCGAACCCAATGGGAATATTGGAACAGTTACCGTTACGGTTGACCTATCTGCGGTACCAGGCACCAAAAATTCCGCTCACCTACGATTGCTAGTAGATGCCAATGGGGTATTTGCTGCCGGATCAACGGCGTACACTCCCGCAGTTTCCGCCGGTCCAACCTACACTTTCACTGGAGTGACTATCAACGATGGATATTACTTTACCATTGGAACAACAAACGCATCTACAACGCCACTCCCTATCGATCTCGTTGACTTCAACGTTACGTACGAAAATCCTGTTGTCGTTGCATCCTGGAATACAGCCAGTGAATTGAATAACGATTTCTTTATGCTCGAGCGCGCTGGAACCGATTTACAATTTGAAATCCTCGATACACTTTCGGGCGCAGGTAATTCTAAAATTCCACGTGCATATTCTACCATTGATCCTTATCCTTACGAAGGAAGATCCTATTACAGATTATCACAAACAGACTTTGACGGAACAGTAACGTACTTTAGTCCGAAATCCATCTCCATAGAAGAAACTCAAAAGAGGCTTTCCGCTTTTCCTAATCCAAACGATGGGAGGATAATTCACTTCAGGTGGGGGAACGCCAAGTTCAACTTAAATTATGTAGAAGTTATTGATTACAATGGAAAAACTCTTGAAACGGCGTACCACGAAAGTGGCAACCTTCGCGAATATTCCATTGAACTGAAGCATCGACTATCATCCGGATTTTACATTCTGAAAGTTCACTACAATGGTAAAGATGAGTTCGTCAAACTGTTGGTGAAGTAAACTAGAAACTAGAAATTCGAAACTAGTGTTGTGTCAATTTAACAATGTCGGGCTTCCGAAGCTAAGAGCCACGAGCTATGAGCAGGTTCTCAAAGCTCCTAGCTCAAAGCTGGTTTTTAAAATATGTGAAAACAATGTTGACATGATACTAGAAACCCGGAAAGTCCGAAACTAGAAACTAGAAACTCGAAACTTAAAAGCGTACCTTAGCAACTTATTTTTTACTATGCGTTACGTTATTTTTTTGAGTATCGGAATTTTTATCATACTCGCCTGCGCTCAAAAACCAAAACAGGAATTTGATCTTATCATCCGGAACGGAAATATTTATGATGGCTCGGGCTCGCCTTTCTATAGTGGCGATGTTGCGTTCCAAGCCGATACCATCGCGGCCATGGGAGATCTCCAGGAGGCTATTGGCAAAAAGGAAATCGATGCAAAAGGTTTGGCGGTTGCTCCAGGTTTTATAAACATGCTAAGTTGGGCGGACAGAAGCCTTCTGATGGATGGAGGTTCAATGAGCGATCTTGAGCAAGGAGTCACTCTTGAAGTATTTGGTGAAGGCTGGTCGCCAGGTCCAGTAAAGCGAAAGGCCACGAGTAAACCCGTCGATAGTCTTTGGACAACATTAGGTGGATATTTCAATCACTTAATGAAAAAAGGTGTTAGTCCCAACGTTGCTTCTTTTGTTGGAGCGACTTCCATTCGTATACACGAACTTGGATACCAGAACCGCCCACCCAATCCAGATGAGTTGGAACGTATGAAAGGTTTGGTCCGACAAGCTATGGAAGAAGGCGCAATGGGCCTAGGGTCATCGTTGATCTATGCTCCTGCAGATTATGCAGCAACGGATGAACTAATCGCTTTAGCACAGGTCGCATCCCAATATGGCGGCATGTACATCACACACATGCGAAGCGAAAGTGATAACATTTTAAAAGCAATGAACGAAACCTTCCGCATTTCAAAGGAAGCAAATATTCACGCAGAGATTTATCATCTTAAAATAAATCATGAGCGGAATTGGAACAAGGTCGATACGGTGATCGCTAAAATTGACAGTGCACGAAAAGCGGGGTTGAGAATCACAGCCAATATGTATACTTACACGGCGAGCGCAACAGGTTTAACTGCAAGATTACCGAACTGGGTTCAAGAAGGAGGGGCTGCCGCTATGCGAAAGCGGTTAAAAACGCCTGCCATTCGAAAAAAAGTGTTGGAAGAAATGCGCTTGGGAATTCCCACAAAAAATTCAGAGCCAAAAGATGTGCTGATGTTAGGTTTCAGACTTGATTCGTTGAACAAGCTTTACCTGGGCAAACGGCTGGATGTTGTGGCTCAAATGCACGGTAAAGATGCAGACGAAACCGTCATTGATCTCGTCATGAGAGATAAGTCGACGATTGCTGCTATTTATTTTCTGATCTCGGAGGATAATGTCAAGCGCATGCTTAAGCTTCCATATGTTAGTTTTGGATCAGATGCAGCATCCATGTCAGAGGCAAAAATATTTTCCGATTGGGGAACACATCCCCGGGCCTATGGTACCTTTGCCCGCTTTCTTGGAAAATATGTCCGGGAAGAGAAAATTGTTCCACTTGAGGAGGCCGTTCGCAGGCTAACCTCTTTGCCGGCGACGAATTTAAAAATACAAAAACGAGGTAAATTAAACGTTGGATACTATGCAGACGTCGTTATTTTCAATGCAGACTCGATACAGGACAACGCTACATTTGAACAGCCAAAACAATATGCTACAGGAGTAGAGCATGTTTTCGTCAATGGCATACAGGTTCTTCGCAATGGAGATCATACGGGAGAAAAACCGGGGCGGGTTGTCCGCGGACCTGGTTGGAAAGTCCCGCCTATTAAGCATTGATGTAAGGTTAATACCACAAAAGCATTTTCATTTGGTATTATTAGCCATACCTTTTTAACTGGTACCAGAATCGCTTTTTTACTTCAACCACTAACTATCCATTCTTTATGGGTAAACGTTTTTTAATTGTCTGTTTTGTTTTATCAACGTTTACAGCAAATAGTCAGGATCAAAAGACCCTTATTGCAAATGCTGATAAATACTATAGTAAAAAAGACTATAAGAATGCATTGGCCACGTACCTCGCCGCCCAGGATATCAATCCCGATGATGCTTACCTGAATTTTAAGATAGGCCTTACGTATTTATATTCTGAAACGAAATCAAAGGCAGCTTCTTATATTGATAAAGCCTACCGACTTAATCCAGCCGTGAATCCTGATATTGACTATCACCTGGGGATCGCGTTTCAAAATACAAACTCATTTAAGCTAGCAATAGAACATTTTGAACGTTTCAAAAAAAAGAACAACAAACTGGCCAGCATTGCTGACGAAAAAATTGCTGAATGTCAAATTGCCGATTCGCTTTCTCAAAATGAATTAAATGTTATCATTGAAAATCTGGGGGAAGGTATCAATACACCTTTTAATGACTACTCCCCTATTATTTCGGCCGATGGAAACACGCTGATCTTTACTTCGAACCGTACAGACGATCTGTCTAAAGTCAAAAGCAATCAAAATTTCGAAGACATATTTGTGTCCTATAAAAAAGGCAGTACGTGGTCATCGCCAAAGCCAATAAGTACGAATATAAATATCAAATACAATGACGCAGCAGCTTCCTTATCGCCCGATGGGAAGACCTTGTTTTTGTATTACGAAGAAGGAGAAGGTGATATTTACATATCCACGCTCACGGGAGATGTGTGGTCAGAACCAAAGCCATTGAATAAAAATATTAACACATCGCTATTTTGGGAGACCTGTGCCAGCGTTACCGCCGATGGTAAAAAACTATTCTTTGCGAGCAACAGGCCCGGCGGTATCGGAGAACTCGATATCTACGTAAGCCAACTTGATGCAAAAGGAGATTGGGGCAAGGCGGTTAATTTGGGTGAGATCATCAACACACCGAATAACGAAGATTCACCCTTTATCCACCACGATGGTATAACACTTTATTTCTCTTCAGATGGTCATCCCCGTTTAGGGAACAGCGACATCTTCATAAGTGAATTCACCAACAACAAATGGAAAAAACCCGAGAACATGGGGTACCCACTCAACTCCTGGGAGTACGATGGCTTCTTTACCTTATCACCCGATAAGAAGAAAGGTTATTTTTCAACAGCCAAAGAAGGCGGACTTGGTGACGCAGATATTTATTCAATCACATTTTTGCAGCCTAAGTACAAGCCCAAACCCAAGCCAGTGGTCGCAAAAGCTGCCGAAGAAAAGGTAAAACCCGAATTACCTAAACATGAAGAATTCGTTGATCCCTCTATCGAAATTCATAAGATTTCAAAAGTTGTAACCCTTTTAAAAGGAAAAGTTATTGATGAACGTAATGCGGCGCCTCTAAGCGCTGTAATTTCGTTGGTCGATAATGTTACCAATAAAGTAATCACGAAAATCAATGCTAATCCAGCGACGGGCGAGTTTGAACTGATCATTCCTCACGGTGGAAATTACGGTGTGGCTACTGAGAAGGCAGGTTACTTGTTTAACTCCATAAATTTTAATTTGCCACAGTTTGCTGAATACCAGGAAATAGACACACATATTATCATGGTGAAAGCGGAAGTTGGTTCAAAAGTGGTATTGCGAAATGTATTCTTCGACATCGGAAAGTCTGATTTGAAAACAGAATCCATTGCTGAGGTGGAAAATATACGCGAACTTTTGGAAAGAGATGCTCACCTGCGTGTACAGATCAACGGGCATACCGATAACAGTGGCAATGCAACTTCCAACAAAGCACTTTCGCTAAAGCGCGCTTCATCTGTAATAAATTACCTGGTACAACATGGCATTGCAAATTCAAGGCTTTCTGCTAAAGGTTATGGCTCTGAACGGCCCATTGTTTCCAATGACGACGAAGAAGGCGGACGTGCGATAAATCGAAGAACCGAAATTGAAATTATCAAATAGATCTTATTCAATTATCGTTCCTCCAATTTTGCTTCCCTTAGATGCAAATTCTCGAAAAACATTAATTTATGAATCCGGTTACTGTTATAACACCATTTATACCATGGAACAGGGCACCGATATTCAAATTATCACAGCAGCATCGATTTTAGGGCTTAAGCCTACCGGCGTTGAAAAGTTGGCGTCAACTTTATTGTCAAATGGATTGTCCGAATTATTGCATACTCACAATCCGGTCATTGAAATACCCACACTCAATCAGTTTTACAGCAATCAACTTGACGTCTATACGGGAATGCTAAACGGCGACCTCCTGAAAGAATTTTCTCTCAATCTTCATAATCCAATCAAGGCAAGCGTTCGGGCCAATAAGTTTGCGTTGGTACTGGGAGGAGACTGCAGCATCCTGGTCGGTATCATGTCCGCCTTAAAATCTATCGGTACGTACGGACTATTTTTTATTGATGCACATGCTGACTTTTATGAACCAGAAAAATCCGTTACAGGGGAGGCCGCGGATATGGATCTGGCTTTAGTCACAGGAAGAGGTCCTGAAATGCTTACCAATATAAACCATTCCAGACCCTATGTAAAAGATAAACATGTTATACATGTAGGCCAGCGGGACCTGGAGGAGACTAAAAAATACGGTTCACAGGACATTCGCTCTACCGATATACCCTGTTTTGATTTCCATTCCATACAAAAGTTCGGGCTTCAAAAAACAATTGACAGTGTAGAAAAATACACAAGCAAAATAAAAACAGATGGGTTTTGGATTCATTTTGATACTGATGTGATTGCAGACGACAGCAATCCCGCAGTAGAATATCACCTACCAGGAGGACTCTCATTTGAACAATGTGAAACTCTTTTGAAAAGTCTAATACAGACCCATAAAATTATTGGTATGAGTGTCACAATCTTCAATCCCAATCTCGATAAAGACGGCAGCATTGCCAAACGGTTGACAGCCTGCATTTCCAATGCGCTTCATTGAATTAAATTGATGCATTCGATTTCAGTTCAATGTTAATCACATTTTAGCGCGATTTTTACCTGCCTTTCTTGATCTATAATTTTTAATACTTATAATTACAGCATGCGTATTAATTTTTATATCCTATTCGTATGGCTGGTAACTTCGGTTTCTGGTTTTGCTCAAAGTAAACGAGATACGATTACGATCGCAGAGGGTCTCACGCTGATTCCGCTTACTGAAAATTTATACCAGCATGTTTCCTACCTTGAAAGTCAAGACTTCGGGCGGGTCGATTGCAACGGTCTGATTTATATAAATGGCAGCGAAGCAATAATTTGTGACACGCCTCCCAGCGACGAAGTATCTGGACAACTCCTAGGCTGGATGAAGGAGAAGTACCCGGGTGTTAAGGTAAAAGCATTGATCGTAAATCATTTTCACATTGATTGCTTAGGGGGAATTCGTCAATTTCATAGCGCGGGAGTAAAATCTTACGCACATGAGCTTACTCCATACCTGCTTAAACAAAAAAAGGATTCATCCGAGGCTCCTCAGGTTCTTGTTAAAACTTCTGTAGATATACCGGTTGGCAACAAAAAAATCACCCTTTTTTACCCGGGCGAAGCGCACACGAAAGACAATATTGTGACCTGGATACCTTCCGAGAACACGATTTTTGGAGGATGTGTTATAAAATCGATGAATGCGGGTAAAGGAAATCTCGCAGATGCGAATGTGACGGAATGGTCTAACTCCGTCACACGGATAAAATCTAAATTTCCATCGGCAAAGATCGTCGTACCGGGTCATGGCAAACCAGGAGGAACTGAACTACTGGATTATACCATTAAATTATTCCGTTAGTTGGTCAATCATACGGATGAATTCTAACCCTTTCAGGGAGTCGGTAATCCACAACCTGGACCGATCATCAGCGTAGGCTTAATAGTGCAATAGAATTACTAAAAGGCGGGTGTAATCATCAACGCGGCATGAAGTCCTCCAAAAAAAAATCCCTCGCAAAGCTTCACTTTGCTCAATGTTGCTTGACAACTATTTTACTTGCTGCACCCTCGTCTATAAACCAAAGCAATTCACCATTGCCCGGCTGGATAAGTTGAGCCGGATAAGCTTCGATGTTTAATGGATCTTCCAAAATATGATGCACCGCCTCGGCTTTCGATTCTCCATAAACCAGGAAGACAATTATACGGGCAGCATTAATAAGAGGTGCTGTAAATGTTATGCGATACATGTTTACTTCCCCAACAAAAATTTCCTTTATCAACGCTTCTTTTTCATGCAAGACTGTGGTGTAAGGAAACAAAGACGCAGTATGAGAATTATCTCCCAGACCCAGCAGAATAAAATCAAAACGGCAATCTGAACCCTTAAAATGATCGCGCAGGCGTTGTTCATATTCCTGTGCAGCATCTTGGGGAGCCACCGCAGTATTTACTGCATAAATTTGATCACTTGAAATGCCTAGCGGTTCGAAGAGCGAATGTTCGACCATCAAATAATTACTGTTCTTATGATCCAGGGAAACATATCGCTCGTCGCCAAAAAAGAAAAAAACTTTTTTCCATTCAATTTTACCGCGATATAAGTCTGAGGCGAGAAGTTCATACAATTGTTTTGGCGAACTTCCACCGGATAGGGTGAAGTTGAATCGTCCATCCCGGACAATTGCCTCTTTGGCTTTAACTACTATGAAATCGGCTAAAGCCGAAAGGACAGCAGCAGAATCTTTAAATACTTTTACCACAATTATTTTTTATTTTTCAATGGAAGTGTAAACCAATGGAAGCCGTCTTTCGCGATCAACGCCTCTGCAATTTCCGGTCCCCATGAATCCGCTGGGTAATTGGGGAAATTTAAACTTTTCTTGGCCGACCAAGAGTTAAGTATAGGCATAAGCAAATCCCACGCCGCTTCGACCTGATCGCCTCGCATGAATAACGTCTGATCACCAAGCATAGTATCCAGCAAAAGAGTCTCGTAAGCCTCAGGAGAGTCACCGTGATACGTTCCACTGTAATCAAAGATCAAATCTACCGGATTCAACGTCATCCCTAACCCAGGACGTTTAGCTTGTACCTGCAAGCGGATACTCATTTCCGGTTGAATACTTATAATCAGCCTGTTTTGTTGCCAACTCTCAATCGCTTCGTTCGGGAAGATCAAATGTGGAACATCTTTAAACTGAATTGTAATAATAGAAGATGATTGATGCATACGTTTTCCGGTGCGCAAATAAAACGGCACGCCGTGCCATCGCCAGTTATCAATAAAGAATTTAATAGCAGCAAATGTTTCTGTGTTTGACTGTGGATTCACAGATTCTTCCTCCCGATAGCCAGGAACCGCTTTTCCTTCAACCCAACCCTTGCCATATTGGCCACGAACTGCATTTTTCTTAATCTCCTCTGCACTAAATTTTCGCATAGCATGCAATACATCTACCTTACGATTCCTGACCTCATCGGCTTGAAAACTGACAGGAGGCTCCATGGCCACCAGACACAACAACTGCAAAATATGATTTTGAACCATATCGCGCATCGCTCCGGCTTCATCATAATACCCGCCACGATCGCCTACGCCCAACTGTTCCGTAACAGAAATTTGCACATGATCAATGTGATTCCGGTTCCAAAGGGGTTCAAGAATAGAGTTTGCAAAACGAAAGGCTAAAATATTCTGAACCGTTTCTTTTCCCAGATAATGATCAATACGGTATATCTGATTTTCGAAGAATATTCTATTTAACAGTTTGTTCAATGCTTTTGCTGATTCCAAATCATGACCAAAAGGTTTTTCAATAACGATGCGCGTCTTTTCGGCGTTGGCAGTTAGTTTATGACTTGCCAGATTTTCAGCAATCGTGGCAAAGAAACGAGGAGCTACTGCCAGGTAATAAATGACATAAGGCTCCGCCTTCCATTCAGCAGAAAATTTCTGAATGGTCTTCGCTTGTTCCTGATATGTTTTGTCTTCTCCGACATCGGACACCTGAAAAAAAACGTTTGCCGAAAATGCATCCCATTTTTTCTTTTCAGCTTTTCCATTTCGCGAAAATTTGTTTAGATCATCAAGCAACAATCCTCTGAATTGCTCGTCACTGTATAACGTTCGCCCCATACCTATGACCGCAAATTTCTTAGGCATCCAACCATCCAGAAATAAATTAAACAATGCAGGTAATAATTTGCGGGAGGTAAGATCTCCTGTTCCACCAAAAATAAAAAAGATAGTAGGCTGAGATTGAATTGGATCTTTTTCTGAACTCATTTTAAAGTATGTAAGGGGCCGAATTATTTAACAAACCACTGCGTATGGAATACACCTTCTTTCCCTATTAACTCATAGGTATGTGCACCGAAGTAATCACGTTGTGCCTGAATAAGGTTGGAGGGCATTCTTTCACTTTTAAAGCTGTCGAAATAACTTATTGCTGCGGTGTGTGCCGGCATTGCAATCCCGGAAAGGATAGCACCTGAAAGTAGCGAACGCGTACCACTGAGCAAACTGCTGACCGTTTTTTGTACACCTTCGTCCAAGAGCAAATGAGTTAAGCCCGAATCTTTTTTAAATGCCTGATACATATCTTCCAGAAAAACAGAACGGATAATACAACCCCCTCGCCAGATCAAAGCAATCCGATCCATCTTCAAATCGTATTTAAATTCCTGTGATGCTTGTGCTAGCAAGTGCATGCCCTGAGCATAGGCTATAATGGTTGAAAAATAGAGAGCCTCTTCCAATGCCTGGATGGATTCTTCCATTGAGGAATGAAGCTTAACTGTTTCTCGGCCGTAGAACGAAGCCGCTTTACCACGCATGACTTTATACTTGGACATATCGCGCATAGAAACCGCGGCGTCAATAACAGAAAGCGGCGTTACCAAATCCATCGCTACCTGGGAAGTCCATTTGCCCGTGCCTTTTGAACGGGCTTCATCCTTAATGTCTTGTAGGAGCAAGTGATCAGAACCTTTCTCTTTAAAAGCTAAAATATCACGGGTGATCTCAATCAGAAATGATTTTAATCTTCCCTCGCTCCATTGTTTAAAAACGGAATGGATCTTTTCATCAGGAAGATTTAATCCCTTTTTCATCATCTCGTACGTCTCGGCAATTAATTGCATGATGCCGTACTCAATACCATTGTGTACCATCTTTACAAAGTGACCGGAAGCACCAGGCCCGATATAGGTTACACAAGGTTCGCCCTTTACTTTAGCAGCTACCGCTTCGAAAATCGGCTGAACAACTTTATAGGCTTGTTGATCTCCGCCCGGCATCATGCTCGGACCTTTACGAGCGCCTTCTTCGCCGCCTGAAATTCCCATACCGAAAAAGTGCAGGCCCTTTTCTTTCAATTCCACAACTCTCCGGTTGGTATCCGTAAAGTGAGAATTTCCTCCATCAATGATCAGATCGCCCGAATCAAGAAGAGGTGTTAATTCCTGAATTACATTGTCAACTATTTTACCAGCTGGCACAAGCAGCATGATTGCCCGGGGCTTCTGCAGATTTTCAATGAACTCATTGGCGGAGCTAAAACCTTTTACATTTGCTTTCGAAGATTCCTTTCCCAGCAAAGCAATTTTACTTTCATCTTTATCATGGCCTGCTACCTTAAAACCATGGTCAGCCATGTTAAGCAAAAGATTACGACCCATTGTTCCAAGGCCGATTATTCCAAAGGTGTACTTCTCTTCCATTTATTTACTGAATTAGTATGCAAATCCTATGACGATTTATTTATTTTTCGAGGGCTTTAACTTTCTCCAATCGCCGGCGATGTCGTTCAGCGCCAATGAACCGAGCATTCAAGAAAGCAGTGATAAGTTCTTCCGCAATCTTAATTCCAATCACCCTACCCCCCAGACAAATTAAATTCATATCATCATCTTCTACCCCTTGATGCGCAGAAAAGCTATCGTGGATCAACGCTGCCCGAACACCTTTAACTTTGTTGGCTGCAACCGATGCTCCTACTCCGCTTCCACAAATGGCGATACCAAATTTCATTTCAGCTGAAGCAACGGCCTCGGCCAGCGGCACTACAAAATCGGGATAATCATCGGATGAATTCAACGTATAAGCACCGAAATCTTTTACGTCGTGGCCCATTGAAATGAGCCATGACTTAACCTCCTCTTTCAGGTTAAACCCGCCATGATCAGCGGCAATTCCTAATTTCATTATAAAAAATTAATCAGTAAAATACGTTACACTAAAATTAAGAAAGTAAATCCTTTGCTTTCTTAACGACGTTGTCCACGGTAAATCCAAAGAACTTCATCAGGTCACTTGCCGGCGCTGATTCCCCAAAGGTAGTCATGCCCAGGATTGCACCTTCGTCCGTGACATATTTATGCCAACCTAGTACGGAACCCGCTTCGACCGCTAAACGCTTGCGGATTTTTGCCGGAAAGACTTTTTCTTTATATGCTTCATCCTGTTTCTCGAACAATTCCCAGCATGGCATACTCACCACACGGGCAGCGATCCCTTGCTCTTTTAATTTTGTCTGAGCTTCTATTATTAATGAAACCTCTGAGCCCGTTGCTATTAAAATAACCTGAGGTTTTTCTGTTGAGTCTGATAATATGTAGGCACCTTTTTCAAGCTCTGCAGCCGAGGTGTATTTCGACTGATCGAGAACCGGGAGACCTTGACGTGTCAGTACAATAACCACAGGACCATTTCTGTATTCCAGTGCAACCCTCCAGGCTTGGGCTGTCTCGTTTGCATCGGCCGGGCGAATCACCAAGTTATTCGGTATCGAGCGCAAAGAAATCAACTGTTCAATGGGTTGATGCGTTGTTCCATCTTCTCCTAACCCTATACTATCGTGTGTATAAACAAATATTGGCCTGATCTTCATGATAGCCGCCAACCTAATGGGTGGACGCATGTATTCAGAGAAAATAAGGAAAGTAGCACCATACGGTATAATTCCGGGCGTCATCACCATACCATTGAGCACCGACCCCATCGCGTGCTCACGGATTCCAAAATGGAAATTTCTACCACCGTAGTTGCCGGGAGTAAAAGATTCGTATTTCTTCAGGATCGTTTCAGTAGATGGAGAAAGATCAGCCGCACCTCCCATTAATGTAGGCAACGAATCGGCTATTGCATTCAACACTTTCCCAGACGCTTGTCGCGTCGCTAGTTTACCATCTTCGGCTTTGAATACGGGTAACTTATCTTTCCAGCCTTCCGGAAGCTTGCCACTGCTTAGTAGCTCGAACTCTCTGGCTAATTCGGGATATGCCTTGCGATATCCATCAAATAACTCGTTCCAGGCTTTTTCTTTCCCTGCTCCTTTTTTTCCTCTTTGACGATAAAATTCCAATACTTCGTCAGAAACTACAAATGACTTTTCAGGATCGAAGCCCAGATTTTCTTTAACCAACTTCACTTCCGCCTCTCCCAATGGCGAGCCGTGTGCTCCCGCGGTATCCACTTTGTTGGGACTTCCAAATGCAATGTGGGTACGAACGTTGATGATGGAAGGACGGTTGGTTTCAGCTTTTGCTTTTTCTATCGCATCTGCAATGGCCTCCACATCATTTCCATCTTTTACAATCTGCACATGCCAGTCGTAGGCTTCAAAACGTTTTGCCACATTTTCTGTAAAAGCAATTGCTGTGTCTCCTTCAATGGAAATATGATTATCATCATACAGGTAAATAATATTTCCAAGTTTTAAGTGGCCTGCCATGGACGCCGCTTCAGAGCTTACTCCTTCATTTAGATCACCATCGCTGCAGATAGCGTAAACGTTATAGTTAAAAAGTTCGAATCCCGGTTTATTATATCTGCTTGCTAAAGATTTCTGACCGATCGCAAACCCGACCCCATTCGCAAAACCTTGTCCTAATGGGCCCGTGGTTATTTCTATTCCCTTGAGCAGACCATATTCCGGGTGTCCGGGTGTTTTACTGTGCAACTGTCTAAAACTTTTTAGATCGTCCATGGAAATCTCGTACCCGGCGAGAAAAAGATAAATGTATTGCAACATACATCCATGACCTGCAGATAATATAAAACGATCGCGATTATGCCAATCGGGATTTGCAGGGTTGTAATTCATAGCTTCGGACCACAGAACATGCGCCATAGGTGCTGCGCCCATAGGCATACCGGGATGTCCTGAGTTAGCTTTTTGAACAGCATCAGCGGCTAACACCCTAACTGTATTTATAGCGGTTTGTACTAAGTTCTGTTGTTTGGTTTCCATGTCGAATTGAAATTTTTAATTTAAAGTGATGAATTATATATGTGCCTAATGTAATGTTAAATATTTCACGTAAAGTTCGCGAAGATAATGCGCAAAGGGTGCAAAAAAAATGTCGCTGCGCTTTTGCATGCGTTTCTTGAACCGCTTAATTGGGAGATAACCTTAAACACGACACCGTTAAACAGCGTAAAACATTTCCCGTTGCCACACTTTAGCACCCCCTCGGATGCCGTCCAGGTTTGATACCTTCGTTATCGTATCATCGGTTTCGAAAGTGATTTTCTTTGAATTTCCTCCCCCGATGTACAAATGATCGTAGTTAAAAACGGTTTTTAACACGTCAATCACTTTTTTCATTCGCCTGTTCCATTTTTCCGGCCCTACTTCCAGCAACGCCCGGTTTCCAATGTATTCATCGTACGTCCTATCTTTCGATAGAGGATGATGAGCAACCTCAAGATGGGGAAGCAGATTTCCATCCAGAAAGAGCGCTGTTCCGAAACCTGTGCCTAAGGTTACCACCATTTCAAGTCCTGTACCCGAAACGACGCCCAATCCCTGCATATCCGCATCGTTTAATACGCGCACCGGTTTACTCAAGACATCTGACAAAAGTTTGCTGAAAAGAACTCCTTTCCACTTCGGAGTGCCCAGATTAGGCGCGGTATGAATAACTCCTTGCCGGGTATAGCCTGGAAAACCTACTGAAACCCGATGGTATTCCTGAAAACTTTGTGTCAATTCCAAAATGGCCTGTATAACATTTCCTGGGTCCGGCGTAATTGGTGTTGCGATTTTCTGAAAATCCATCAGCATATTACCGTCGGGATCTAAGATAGTTGCCTTGATGCGGGAGCCGCCTATGTCGATGGATAAAATCTTTTCGTAGGAACTCAGAATGGTCATGGTGGATGATTTATCAAAGTAAAAAAACCTGCCAAAGATAGCAGAAATACTTTCGTTTGGCGTTTTAAGAATTTTCTAGCTGGAAATAGCCAAAGATTAGCTCAAACAAACGTATTTACCGGATAAAGGTAGCACGCACTATTGAGAGATCTAAAAATTTACCAACCCTTAGTTTTCTAAACTTAGCGGCTGACCAACCGGTGAATAAAATCCAGTTTTTGGACAATCGCCGGAGATACGATAAAGGGATAAAAATCGGGTTGTCCCATGCTCCTGTTAAGACTGTTTATCCCGATAGTAAGGGGAATCCACGAATCCACCAGTTGCTGAAAATCAGTTACCTCGAAGGGATCACTTTTATTTTCAGCCGAGAGCATTTCAATTTTACTTACTGCTACCGGTTTTATACGCATTCCAAAGCTATGCGCAGTTTCCAAGGTATCCATCACGTGCAAGTAGTGAGCCCAAGTTTCCGCCCAGTCTTCCCAGGGATGAGCGCTTGCGTAGTTACTCACAAATGAATCCGTCCAGTGTATGGAAGAATTTTCGTTATAGTGCTTCTTTAGCGCCTCGCTGTAATCCGCGCGCTCATCGCCAAAAACTGAACGAAACCCGTGTAATCTTTTTTCATCATTTTGAATCAGCCTGTCCCAGTAGTAATGTCCTGACTCGTGACGAAAATGTCCTAACAAAGTTCTATAGGGTTCGCCCAGCTGTTCGCGTGTGCGAACACGTTTTACTTCGTCAGCTTCTGAAAGGTTAATGGTAATTAATCCCTGAGCATGTCCCATGATTACTTTTTGTTTAGGATCCTGATCAACAAGGAAATCAAATGCTAATCCTGTTTCAGAATCGTCAGCTTTAGCAAATACCGGGAGGCCTAGCCGAAAAAGAGTATACACTAACCGATGCTTTGCTATCTCCAGCTTTCGCCAACGGATCGTATGCTCGGGATTGCTTAGGTCAGGGATCGTGTGGTTCAATCTGCAGGCTGCACAGAATTGATTGTGATCTGCAACATCAACAAGCCAATTACATACTTCATGTTGCGCATTTGCACAATAGCGATAGCGTTTATTAGAGTTCAGAATATTTGTATGGACCTGACCTTCAACAGGACTTATGGTTAGGAGTTCAAGATCATCCGGAGAAAAACCCAGTTTGTGCCCACATCTTTCGCAAAGGGTATTTTCAAAATAGAGTAACTGGCCGCATTGTTGGCATTTAAATAATTTCATGAGGTACGTTCCGACACTTAATATAAATCAAAAAAGCGACGAGTCGTGATGCTAACAGTACAACATAGGGAATGTTCCAACTAGAAAGCCATCGAAATAAATATGGTTTTTAAATTGAACTGTGTCGCTAACGATTGAATGAAGTTTTTTTATTCTGAAGCCGTTAATTTAAAGATAGCACCCGACAAATTTTCATTGATTTTAATTTGACAAGCCAACCTGCTGGATGCATTGGCGTAGGGAAGTTGATCCAACATATCCAATTCGATGTCTGTCGGCTGGGGTAATTTTTCAATACCCTGTTCAACGTCGACCTGACACGTAGCGCATAACGCCATACCTCCGCAGGTTGCTAAAATTGGATAATCTGATGCCTTGAGTACCTCCATCAGATTTAAGTTGATTCCTTCCGGGACCTCTACTGACTGAACATTTCCAGTTTTGTCGACAACATCAAAAACGATCATAGTTCTAATTTAAAAAGCGTTTACACCATTTACGGTTGTATACTTAAAGCTGAGTTTCTGATTTGGATAAACATATTTAAAAGCGCTTTGCGCCATGAGAGCCGCCTCGTGAAATCCTGAGAGTATCAACTTTAACTTTCCAGGATATGTGTTGATATCACCGATGGCAAAGATTCCTGGAACGTTGGTGGAATAATCAAATGTATTCACTTCAATAGCATTCTTATCAATATTTAATCCCCACTCACCGATAGGCCCAAGCTTCGGACTCAATCCAAATAATGGAATCATGTAATCTGTTTCAATATTATTAACGATTCCTTGCTTGTTTACAACGTCTACCGAATTTAATACTCCGTTCCCGTTTAACGCTTGAAGATTGGAACTCAACAACAAATTGAGCTTCCCGGTTTTAGCGAGATGAAAAACTTTTTCAGTTGAATCCGGTGCGCCGCGGAACGATTCGTTTCGATGTACCAGGGTTACTTGTTCAGCAACTTCTGTTAGATAAATAGCCCAGTCTAATGCAGAATCTCCACCACCGGCAATGAGTAATTTTTTGTTACGGAATTTTTCAGGATCCTTCACCATGTAGACGACACCCTTTCCTTCAAAATATTCTAACCGGGCCAGCTCCGGTTTCCGGGGCTCAAAGCATCCCAATCCCCCTGCGATAACAATTACCTTAGCTTTAATTTCAGTTCCATCGGAAGTTCCAAGTATAAAACTACCATCCTCATTTTTGGTAAGCGAATCAACACGTTCTCCAAGGGAAAACGTGGGTTTAAAGGGTTGAATCTGTTTATTAAGATTTTCAACAAGTTCTTCCGCTTTTATTTCAGGATATCCCGGAATGTCATAGATCGGTTTCTTCGGGTAAATTTCTGAAAGTTGCCCTCCGATTTGCGGAAGTACGTCTACAAGATGGCAACGCATTTTCAACAGTCCTGCTTCAAAAACTGAAAACAGTCCGACGGGGCCGGCACCGATCACACAAATATCTGTCTCGATCATATCTTATTTTTCAATAAAGTTAATAATAAATTATACTAATAATTAGTACAACAATCATTTAATTTGAAAAGATCCTTGTAGTAACAAAAACGGCATGCTTACATGGTTATTTGGCCGCTGCTTCCTAGGACGAAAGGCTATTTTAAATTGACGTAAATGGTGTTCAGAATTCGTTTGAACTGATTGAAGTCCCGCTCGCTTAAGCCTTCCCACGCTTTTAGACGAACGTCTTTAATCTGGGGTTTTATCTGCTCCACTTTGGTGCGTCCGGATGGCGTAAGAGATACATTAAAAGAACGGCGGTCGTCCGGATGTAGTTTCCGCTTGGTCAATCCTTTATCACAGAGCAAGTCAATAATCCGAGTCAATGTTGGGGTATCCTTGAAAATTACTTCTGCTAATTCTTTTTGATTCAGGTCATCGTGGTCGTATAGATGGCGTAACACCAGCCACTGATCAACCGTAATATTAAACCCCAGATCCTTAAACCTGCGTTGCGCATATTGCTTTACTCTCCTTGCGGTTCGATCCAGCAAAAAGGAATACATGCTATAAGGCTCGTCTTCCATTCTCTCATTAGTTAGTATGACAACAAAATTAGCAAAAGGGGATTACGTTGTTGAAGGAATCTCAATATGCTAAACAAAAGTTTGTTTTGTGGCGACATTAAATCATTTAGTCGTAGAAGTAGCGGGTAATTCCTCTTTAGGTAAAAATACTTACTTAGTAAAACTTAAATTCCATTTCTTTCCAGGAGCTTGTCTCAGTGGACCTTCCATTTCATAGTTATGGACGCAGGAATTTTAGGAGGCACCTACGGAGCCTGCTGCAATTTCACTGGTGTTTTCTAGAAACAGGATGCTCCGATGGAGCAATGTCTATAATGATATTAGTGTCTATGATAATAATGGTGAAAATTTTCTTCGCTTTTAACAAGGCGAAGAAAATTGATAGCAACGGTTGATTATTTAAAATCGTTACGCTGCCTTTATTTCATGGTTAAAGCAGTCAGGGTTTTTGAGTCCGAATGGAACTGAATATTTGTTATAATAAATAAAGGTTGACCCGCCTGAGCTTTCTCATTTTTGTAAATGAAATAAACATCATGAAGGCCATTTGTAAGTTTAAGTTTGATGGGAGTGACAGCGGGTGTCATCGGTGGATTTTTTCCTTTTACCACGGCGATTTTCTTCGACTGTCCAATTAATTCTCCTTGCGGAGAATCGATCCGAACTTCGATGGTACCACCAGCGGCACCTAGCCTATCCTCTGTCGCGAAAACAAGGCAAGTAGCCTGACTTATACCCGTCAGACACCATCGATCAGGTTGTATCTCAAAGCATAAAGGTTAGGTGCATCGATACCCGGTCGTTGGCCGTGACTTTGTTGTTAAATAAACCTTGTTTTCCCGGGTGACTCTATGAAAAGCCAAATGCTACACTCCTGTAATAAATTTCAGTTCCGACACAAAGATTACTTTCAACGATCCTTTTATTTAAACAATGTTTGCTCTTTGGTATAATAGGTTTTCCTGGAACCGGCGCTTTTAACTTCAATAGGAGCGCCCGTCGGACTATGTTCTTTCTTTGAATTATGAATCTGAAGGAAATCACGAATTTCCCCGCTGATAATTTCAGGATGCGTTTTGAGAATGCTCTTTTCTGCCTTTTGTAAAACCCCTTTAATGGACTTGAGCAACCCCTTAACTTTATCTTGAGGAATTTTATTTGAAATGGAAAACGGAGAAACTCCCGCATCCCATAGAATTTCATCGGCATACGCATTTCCAATTCCACGAATAGTATGTTGGTCAAGCAGCAAATTCTTAATCACAGCTTTGGATTTGCCTAACTGCTCTTTCAAATAGGCATAGTTTAATTCCTCCGATAGCGCATCCGGTGTATCTCGGGGCTCCGGGTTAAAAGTAGGCGTTGCCTGACCCTGAAAGTCAGCCATTGCTAAACCGGAGCTATCCGCGAAGAGCAATTCAATAATCGAATACTTCTGGGTGTTCTGCTCCTCGAACTGATATAATTTTCCCCTCAGCATGAGATGCAGGCTTAACACGTTTCCATTCTTGAATTCAAAATAGAGCTCCTTCCCTACCCGGTTGACAGAAGTAAGCTTTTGATTCTCTACTCCTTCTTTCAATTTCGGAACAGGGACATTTAATTTTTTAGCATTAAGAACCGAAATCTCTTTCAACGTTTTTCCTACAAAGGTTTTGGTCAGATTGCGGCTAAATACTTGTAAGTCGGGGAGTTCAGGCATAGATCAACTTTATTTTATATCAATGGAATTTCATAACCGATCGCTTTAACAAGACCTTGGCCTTTAACCTGCGGCATCAAAAACCGCCGCGTTTTTTCCTGCTCTTCAATTATTTCTGAAAGAAAGGTAGTCAAATGTTTCCGTTGTGTTTTGTAGTTGCATTTCATTTAATGAGCGGTTTATTGGTTTTATAAATATTTTGAAGATCGGCTTCAAATAACGTATACGGATCGTTATAAAATTTGATAAAATCTTCCGCTGCAGGATGTCCCGGATAAGGGACGTAGTGATGTTTAATGTTAGCATTCCGCCACATCATGAAATATGCAAGCTGAATGTCAGGATTTTCTTTCAGCGGATTGAGTATCACGCGTGTAAACCATTCGTTGTTTGTCACACCTTCCTGGCCGGTTTCCGTAAGCGCTGCTATTTTATTTTTTTCATTGGCCAATTCGGATATCGTGCGAAGTATCTTTACCAAATCACCTTTCTGCTCGTCAGCTGTTTTTTTATTCCAGGGAATTCCAACATCCATATAATTATCCAATCCGACAACATCAACATAATCGTCCCCAGGGTACGCATATAGATAGGAGGCTTTTGCATTGTCTAAGTTGATGCGACTCCGATCGGGAGAGAAGGCATAGATGAGGTGGTGAAGATTTTTTTCATTTTTCAGATAATTCACGGTGTACTTCCATAACAGAATATACTCTTGCTCGGTACAATTTCCCTTTCCCCACCAAAACCATTCACCGTTGTGTTCGTGAAAGGGACGGAAAATGATTGGCACTTTTGTAAAGCCCACGTTGCAGCTTTTAAGAAAGTCAGCAAGAGCATCCAATTCCTGTAAATAATATACATGAGCCCAACCGCCCGGTAGAATGTGTTTTACAGCCTTAACGGTATCCCAAGCACTTTTTTTGTTAACAGGATTATCGAGGTGCCAGGAGATTGTATTAACACCTCCACGTTTGTATGTGTCCTTAATCCATCCGCGCATTTTCCCAAAGTCAACCGTATCCAGGTTAAAGGTCCAGAGACCGATCTTACCCACATCCCAGCCATGGACTGCCGGATTAGAACCACTTACCTCTTTGATGTCCGATCGCCCAGGCACTGCCTTCCATTTGGTGCCATAAGCCTCGTCATCCTGGTGACCAACAAGCAAGCCTTGCTGGGATAATTTCTTAAGATTTACATAGAGCGCCTTCGTTTTTTTAGTTGCCTTATCATCGATCAGGGACTGTCCGGAAAGTGAAAAAGGTAACAGCATTCCTAAAAGGATCAAACTATAACACCGGATGATATTTAGTGGAGTCATTTTTGTCGATTCCAAGACCCCTAATAGGGAAGAGTCAGAACGGAATTTACAAAAATGAAAGAATTTAGACTAGATAATTTTCCCCGCATCTTTGACAAAACATCCGCTTCAGCAAAGACACGGGGAAAACGTTTTGAGAACCGCTAAAACTATTGAATGGCGATCGGAAAGGTTACATCCATATCCGTCTCGCCGGCATTTGAATCGGAGGTAGCGGATTTTTGCTCAGGCTGATGTTTCAGCACAACGCGAACATTCCCGGACGATGCACCCGCTGTTGTCCAGAAAGTTTCAAGCCCTAACGGCAAGCCATTAGCATCCTCGTCTTCATAATTTACGTCATCGCTTCTGTTATCCATATTTCCATTTCCCGCAGGGTCATTAAATACGTTGTTTGTCCATGAGAAAAAGAACATGTGTTCATCACCCTCTTCTTCCACTTCGGCTGTTACATCGTACGCCGGATCGGACGGGTTTGCTAAGCCATTGATTAAAGTTATTGTCAACAAGTAAGATTTATTGGCATTCAGATTAATAGGCCCATCGACTTCTAAATCCTGTACGCCCTCTCCATCAGGATCTGTGGCCGTAGCTACAATGGGTTGTTCGCCGGCAGCGGAGAAAGTTAAGGTAGCTTTCGTGATTAATTCAGGAACATCTTCCTTTATCGGATCATCGGTATCACATCCGGTTATGAATACGAGAGATGTTAACGCGAAGACTGAAACAAAAAAAGCGATGTATTGATATTGAATTTTAATAAGATTGGTTTTCATAATAGTGGTTTAAAAAAAACATTTAATTGAAATGATAAAATTTCTTCCGAGATCGTCTGCATAATACCGGAAGCGATTTGTGTACTCCCTATAGCTGGTATTAAGTAAATTCTCGGTGGTAACTCGAAAATCATACCGCACCTTGTCGGCCTTCACTGAAATACCCGTAGAAACGTTCCATAAAAAATATCCTTGTGGCGCAGGCATGAAATCAAAGCTTGATTGATCTTCTTCAAAAAGATTTATATTCTGTTCGCTTGCTTCATTGAATTCCCTCGCCGTTATAGTTCGTTTTGGCGCGCGCCGTTGCTTTGCCGTATATTTTATTTTCGATTCAAAAAAGAAATTATTAAAGCGAAAAAAAGTCGGCTTTTCATAACGAAAGGCTACTTCAAAACGATTCGATGGGATAAAGATCAAGTAATCATCATTACGTTCGTCCGACGCCCTCAACAAGGAAGCTTTCGGTGTAACTTTGAAATCAGAACTAAGCTGCCAAACGGCAGATATATCTGCCCCAACGAATAACGCATCTGTCTGAGTATAACGGTAATAAGGCAATGGTCCTCGCAGTGTTTTTGTAATGCCAGTAGGCCGCAGGTATAGATAATTAAAAATATAATTGCCGTAAAAGCTGACCTCAAACTGCAACCGTTCTCCCCGAACTTGATACGTGCTTACTCCTTTAAAGGCTTGTTCCGTTTTAAAAGTCACGTCCTTGATATCCATTACTTCAGTTGTCGAATCATTTAAAAGCAACCCATATTCAATTGCGGCAACACTTTGGTGCGTTCCAGAACTATAAAGTTCTGCGACACTGGGTGGCCGCCAGGCGCTGCTGAGATTTAAACTCAATGATTGATTCTTTTTGAGTTCCCATGTAGCTCCTGCTGTGGCGCTTGCGTTGTGAAAAAGAAGATCCGATCTGAATAAGGTATTCTTATAGTCATAGCCGGAAACGGAATAGTGCCGCAAATCATAACGAACTCCAATATCTACAACCCATTTCGTTAAATTAAATTTTGATATGGCAAATAGGCCCCCCGATTGATTGCTGAAATTGGGGATGAAAGGAATACGTCCTGTTCCATGTATGTTTTTATTGTTTTGCACCATTCCTGTTATGCCGAAACAGAGGATTCTTTTATCGGCGTGATTTGTTTCCCACTCTGTCTCCAGCGTATGTGTATTGAGTTGTAAATCGATAGAAGGTGTTTTTTCCGGCACCCCCACTCTGAAATCAAACTCCTTCCGGTTATTATTTTGGAACCCGTATTGAAATCTGAGATTTCCATGCTCTCCATCCCTATGCATGTTAATTTTTAAAAGGTTATGACTCACCTGCTGCCTGGGTTCACTTATGGAATAACTGAAATCGGAAGTATGTTGGGGAGGTTCACTTTCCATCGCATTAGCCAAATCGTCCTGGTTATTAACCGATGTACCCTTTAAAATTCCAAGCTCTGTTTGGAAGTGGCTGAAGAAAGCTTCCAGTCCCGTCGTTTCTTTATGATATCCGACCGAAGCTGAGAAATTCATTTCCTGTAGACCTGTATTGGTTAACATATAGTCAGGTGCGTGAAAATCCCCGGCTTTTTTTGCTGTCCCTTGAAGGCGCCAACCAATGCCTTCTCTATTTTTTATACCTCCTTCCAACATTCCAGAGATTGTTCCTGATCTACCGTTGCTTTGGAACAGGGTATTGAGCGAACCTCCCAATCCTTCTTTCTCAGGTAAGGGGGCGGGATTAACTACAATTACTCCCCCCAATGCGTCCGTTCCGTACTTAATAGAGGACGCATCTTTAATGACCACCACATCCGATGCTATGAAGGGATCAATCTCCGGAGCATGTTCAGCACCCCATTGCTGACCTTCCTGCCGTATTCCGTAGTTCAGGATGAGAACACGTTGACTGTGTACTCCATGTATCACGGGTTTAAAAATGCCCGGACCTGTCTGAATAGAATTTACCCCTGGAATTTCTTTCAACGATTCACCCAACGATTTACCTGCAGTTTCTGCCAGTTGTTTTGGTGTAAGTTTGGCGACATTGTGTGCGTTTTCCGTATTCAATGCCTCTTCCTCGATCACTACTTCGTTTAGCTGCCGAATGTCTTCCTTCAGATGAATGACCTGTGTTACTACTCCATCAATCACAACATCAAATTCCAAACTTTCAAATCCCAGGTACTGTACTTTTATTTTATAGGTTGCGGGACAGAGTTTATCAAATCTGAAGTTTCCGATGGAATTAGTAGCCATTCCCTTTTCCGGAAATGAAATTAAAACAGCTGCACCGATTATCGGACGATCAGACGCATCCAGCACCTGGCCTATAAACGTGCCGTTGCACTCCTGCGCACGCAAAGCAATAGCAAAGAGGGATACAAATACCAACAATAGGGTGTACTTGACAATCATGGAATAATAAATAGAAACTCACTGACAGCATGATACGATCATGGTAAAGTCAGAATAATTAACAAAGAGAGAAGGGAGAATTTTTATGAAAAAGGCGGTGCGCGTGCGGGAAGATTATTAAATGAATCTGTCCATGACAACGTTATGAAGACAACGTTAAAAGAGGTTGGCAATTCGGTAGAAAATGCAGATTGGCGGGCAGAAGCGTGCTGGTCATTAAAAGGAATCACATGACAAAGGGGGCATTTTTTTACCGCCGTTACATGCGTCTTATGATCACATCCCTGATTTTCAATTTCGTGATAAATTGCCCGGTGACAAGGATCGTTTTCCTGTTCCGAAGAATGCAAAGCCTGTTCAATAGAATGGAAAACCTGATGAAAACTTTCAACCTGGACATTTCCAGTAGAATATAATAGAACCAAAAGAATTCCCGAAAACGATTTAAATCGTTCCTGAAGCCTTTTATTCCATTTTACTTTTCCGAAAATCATTATTCAATAGCAAACAGCTACTTTTTCAGCATCAAATTAAGCCACGCATTTTCTATTTGCAACATTATTGCATTAATTTCTTTTTCAAACGAGAACCTAGAACTCATAAAACAGTCGATCCGGCAAAAGCAAGCAGTTGCTTTTCCAACGTGTTTTTATCAATCATACCCGAGTGACGCCAAACAGGTTGTCCTTGTTTGAAAATAATAAAAGTAGGTACAGCCCTAACGTTGTATTGCATCGCGGCCATCTGGTTTTTATCAATATTGACTTTAATAACGCGTGCCTTTCCCGCTACATCCTTACCTACTTCTTGTATCGCAGGGCTCATCGCCTTGCAGGGTCCGCACCAGTCAGCATAAAAATCAACCAGTACGGGAGTTTCGGATCCAATTAGTTTTTGAAAGTTTTCCATACAAATATTTAACCTGCTGCTTTAAGTTCCTCAAATAATTCTCGCTGCTTATCCGTTAACGCTTCCGGAATGTGCACCTGTAATTGAACATATAAATCACCGAACATGTTCGATTTTGCATAAATTGGCATGCCTTGGCCTTTTAGGCGAATAATCTTACCATTCTGCGTGCCGGCCGGGATCTTTACTTTTAACTGGCCCGACAGTGTATCAACAATCGCCGATCCACCCAAAACAGCCGTGTAGAGATCGATTGTATGGATTGTGTGAAGGTCATCGCCCTTACGAATAAATTGAGGATGGGACTTCACGCGTATGCGCACATATAAGTCACCATGATGGTCTTTGCTTCCCTTACCCCCCTTGCCTTTTATGCGCAATAATTGGTCTTCGTATGTGCCTGGTTTGGTAGTAATGCGAAGCTTTTCATTTTCCAGTTGAATGAGACGGTTGGTGCCGTGATAGGCTTCCTCCAGTGTGATTTCCATTTCAGATTCGTAGTCCTGACCTTTGAAATCAGCTCTTCCACCTTGACGGCCCGCATGGCCGCTTCCTCCAAAAAATTGTTCAAAGAAATCGGAAAAACCGGATGGTCCACCGCCTGGCCCAAACATATCACCGAAATCGCCTTCATATGTAAAAGGACCACCTTGCCCATTTCCTTGACGGCGAGCACCCTGACCAGCCCCAGCGTGTTCATATTGGCGCCAATTCTCGCCTAACTCATCGTACTTCTTTCTTTTTTTGGGATCACTTAAAACTTCGTTAGCTTCATTAGCGAGTTTGAATTTCTCTTCCGCCGCTTTATTGTCTTTATTTTTGTCTGGATGATACTTCACGGCAAGCTTCCGGTACGCTTTTTTTATTTCTTCCTGCGAAGCTTTTTTGTCTACTCCTAATATTTTGTAATAATCTTTGTAATCCATATCCGTAGACCAACTACGATTAATAATACTTATTAATGAAAAAATTCTTCAATTAGTTCTTTCCTGTTTTAATAGAATATTTTATGCAGGAATTAGACCTTGATCTTTGAGGGCCTGTTGCTCATCACCTGTTATATAGGCAAATATTTTAATGTCTTCCTCTAATTTTTGGACCAGATAAAAGACTTCAAAACTTATTTCACCACTGCTGTTATTGTTACGAACAAAAGAGCTATTCCAATTAATTTTAACCAAGGCGTGAAAATCGTCAAGGACAGTGATCTGTTTGGATAAAATATTCATTGCTTGAATACCAATATCTTTATAGAATGCCCAACCCTTTGAAATCATTTCTCTAAAATCTTTATCATTCTTTCCCGCATTTACGCCCAGCGGGCTGGCTTCCAAAAAATGCTCTGTAAAGGAATTTACAGTTTGCTCTATGTCAGGTTCTCCTCCCGATAACGCATCATTAAATTTGGATTCATACTGACTGAAAAATTGATCGATTTCCTCTTTTTGAACGCGCATAGACTTACCGGTTATTATTATTATAACATGCCAGCGCTTCAAATGTTAATCACTGAATTAT
>CAZAHL010000042.1:0-31285 GCA_964484845.1 uncultured Chryseolinea sp.
GCAAAATAGAAGCTGGGTCTTTAAGTCCATGGCGCGTCCCCTGAATCATTTTCAAGGAAAGCATTTCCGGAAAATCGGCCTGAAAATAGTTGCCTGACTTTGTCAGTTTTTTTTCGCCCGCTGCTAGAATGCGACCGCCCGTCCAGGTAGCCATAGACAGATATTTAAAATCACTTCCATACGTATCACGAAGTGCATTCTCCAACGGCCGAGGTATTGCAGGACCGGTGTTTATTGAACCGTTAAATGTCCGATGCTGTAGCACCTGAACAAGGTCATCGTAATTTTCATGGTATTTATTATGAGATAGCTCATCGTAAATCCAAAGGCCAATTAACATCGTTATGGCCATGCCCATGGCAAATCCACCAATATTAATGAACGAATATCCTTTGTTAGTTCTAAGATTTCTGAAACCAACCTTGAAATAATTTCTAAACATAGCGTATTGATTAAGACGATTAGACGATACCTGACGAATAGCAAATGGACGCATGTAATGAAAAACCTGACACCAGTAATTCACCCGGGCCTTGAAAGGAGATCTGGTCTTCACTGTTAAATAAAATTTCTCCTCAAGATCACCCAGCACTTCCTCAACGAGATCATCTCGCAAAAAGCGTAGGAGGATTTTCTCCGGTAAGGTTGGCGGTATAGGATCTCGTGGCTTCAATCGATGTTATTTAGCAAATGCAGGATATTGTCGCCACAATGCAACTTTAAAATCTCTCGATTCTTTCAACACCCTTTTTCCAAGCGCTGTAATCGTGAATATCCGTTTTCTCCTCCCTCCTCTTTCAGCCGTAGATTTCCCCATTTCAGATTTTAAAAATCCCTTGCCCTCCAGGCGATCCAACGTTGAATGAGTAGCGCCAATTGAAACCGACCTTCCGGTTTGTGACTCAAATTCTTCCGCGATTTTAAAGGAATAGGCTTCTTCTCCGAGAATACCTACTAGAAGCAAAATCACTTCTTCAAATTCTCCCAAGCGAGTTTCTTTCATATGATACTAGATTGTAGAGGTAATGTACGCAAAAATCTCTGATATGTTCTACTATTTAGTATCATATACTCACAGCGTTTTAATTAGTTACAGCACTTATTCAAATATTGTATTACTTAAGAGTGCTGATAATTTCAGCAGACACCCAATAGATGTCTCCGCTTCGCGAAAAGAAAAGGAACTTTCCGTCGCTGGTAACAAACGGGCAAAACTCATAACGCTCCGTGTTTATAGGTGCGCCCATGTTCTTTGAAGGTTGCCATTCGCCTTTTTCGTCCTTAAAGCTGATGAACAGATCACCTTTTCCATTGCCATCGGGGCGCTCTGAACAATAGATTACATATTTCTCATCCGGTGAAATGAAAACATCAGCCTCGTAATGGGAAGAGTTGATGGCATCGTCCAACGCTTTTGAGGGTAGAAATTTGCCTTTTACAAACTCCGAAGTACGGATATCAAAGTTTTTATCGGTTTCTTTAGTAGTCCCGCCATTCGACGAAAAATACATCTTTCCGGTTTTAGTAAAAGAGATGTAGTATTCGTTTTTATCCGTGTTAATTTCTCTTCCCGCATTAATCGGCTCAGACCATCCGGTTTTTGTTCGTTCGGAATACCATATGTCAATGTCTTTTACCACCCCTTTCCCATCCAATGCTCTGTCTGAAATAAAAAATAATCTCTTTCCGTCTGGTGTTAAAAAAGGATCATTATATCCATATTTTTCATGTCCAATTATTTTTATTGGCTTTGTCCAGGTATTGTTCTCAAATTTTGCGAAATGAATTTCCGGCTTTTCGCCTACGTTTAAAGCATAGTAGAATTCCTTCCCATCTGCTGAAAATATGGATCCGTATTCGTATTGATTGTCCATGGAGACAACACCCGGAGCAAATATTTTGGGAGTTAATCCAGGAGGTTCTTCGTTTAGATACTTGGAAGACTCTTTCTTTCCTTGTTGTGTAAATCCGCACTGAGCGAAGGCTAACAGAACGTACGTGTAAATTATAATTTTCATTTAGCTATTATGATATTTAAAAACAAAAACCAGTTTAATGCTGAGCCATGGAAGTTAAACAAAATAGCAAAAGACTGAGGCGAGACCTTGTAACCTTTTCTATCAAGATACTTCGCATTACCAATATCGGACCAACACCGCATGAGCCCTCAAGCCATTTCTTTAAATCGTCGTTTGCAAGGGGAGGTCCTAGTAATTGAATCCGAAATTCAGATTAAGGCAGGCGATAACAATAATTTTAATCAAAAAATTTTTCGATTTTAACAACTACTGTCCGCCTTATTGTTCATTAACGCACATCAGCGATCGAATCAAGTGAGTACCTCCGCGAGAGCTAAGTCTATGGAATGTAAATTCAATAAGGTCCAGGTAATTCACGCCAGGGAAATTCGCTTCGGTTAATCCTTATCAATTTACATCTTGATTCGCCTGTAATTTTTGAATCATACTTTCAACTTGAAATTTATTTCCTTTGTCTGGCGACTGAGGTAAAGCTGTTTTCATATAAGTCAGCGCTTTTTTGTAATCCCCCGTCGCCGAATAGGCTCTTCCCAATCCAACATTCGTGGTAAACTGATTAGGATATTTTTCAAAATTCTTTTTATACACTTTGATGGCCTCATCTGTATGCTTCATCCTCAGCAATTCACGCCCATAGAAATGAACATCGAGCATGCTACCCATGGGTATCGCTTCTTCCATTACTTTCTTCGCCTCTTCCAATCTATTCATTTTCATCAGGACTGCCGCTTTTGTACTGAGTGTACGAAAATTCTTTTCCCCCATAATGCGGAAGTAGATTGCCCGATCCATCCACGCAAGCGCTTGTTCAAGCTCAATATTATTTTCGATGCAATAACGGGCTGCCTGAATGTAATCGTAGTACGGTCTTGTAGTTTGAAATTCACTTTTGAATGAAGCTATCTGCAACGTTTTTGTCTCGGCTTCCACCGTAAAGGGAATCATTCTTTTTTCCCAGGACATTGCTATGATAGCCGTGCTATCAGTCTGATTTAAAAATTCGTACTTCAGCCATTCAACACTTGTATCCAGTGTTTTATTTTTTACAGGAGCCCTTAAAGCATCCTGAGCAGGATCGTAATAAAAACTTCCCCAGGAATTGGAGACCTTTGAAAAGATCAACGTGCTTTCCTCTTCGCCCAGACTAATAAAAAAACCATAAGCTCCCGCGGGCAATTCTTTACCTTCCACTTTTACAGGGTGTGAAAAAGAGATGGCTGTATTTTCATTCGCTCCCGCACGCCAAGGGGCCGCGGTGCTGGTTCCATGACCATAATCAATAAAATCCGTAGTGAGCCACCATAGTGTTCCAGATCTTTCCCTCCCTTCCCTTTACGCCAGGCCGGCTATAGGTGATTAAAATTTTTACAATGCCTATTTGTTCAGAGACGGAAGCCTTTTTATTTCCTCCATAGGGTCCAGCGGTTAATGGCATAATTTGGGCAAAGCCCGAAACAGCAAGCATAAAAAATAGCGCAAAGGGTACTAATGGTTTCATAAAATTGATTTTTCTTGATTGAATATAGCGGCCTGACAAACTTATCTAAAGTTCAACAAAAAAAAATACCACCAGACAGGTTATGATTAGGAAGCATCTACTGCTAAGTTGGGATGAGACGATGGTTCCTTTTTTTATAAGAATTGTTAACTAGGAAGGCATTCCACGATTAACCTTTGCCATTTCACGATTAACTTAAACCGAAGCCTCTATTCCGTTCGCAAACTTTCTGCTGGTTTTGACAAAGCAGTTTTTAATGATTGAGCGCTTACTGTCAGCAGCGTAATGGCGAGCACTATAACTCCTGGAATAACAAACATCCACCACGCTATTTCAATATGATACGAAAAAGTTTGCAGCCATTGATCAATAAGGTAATAAGCTATGGGAGCTGCAAGAACGAACGCTACCACGGTAAGCTTAAGGTATTCTTTTGAAAGCATCAACAACAGAGTTGATACCGTTGCTCCTAACACTTTCCGTAAGGCAATTTCCTTGGTCCTGATTCTAATCACATACATACTCAAGCCGGAAAGACCCAGGCAAGCAATGAAAATGGCAAGTATTGTAAAAAGCGCAAACACTTTTCCAAATTGGATGTGTTCGTTGTATTGTTTGTTAAAGTATTCATCCAAGAAATAATACTCAAATGGATTGTTAGGATAGTGTTTCTCAAATGATTTCTGAACAAGTGCAATATTTCCTTTCACCGACAACTCACCCGTTTTTATAAGGTAATATCCTTTTCCTTTTGTGTACTGAAAAAAAGTTGGCGCAATCGGATTATCAAGAGATCTGTTGTGATGATCTTTTACTACACCGTGTATTTTTCCGACAATATCTGCATCATGATAAATAATTTTTCCCAGAGCGTCTTCCGGAGAATTAAATCCAAAAGCTTTACGAGCTGCGTCATTAATAATGATCTCTGTATTTCGATCATTATTAAGCTGATCACTTAAAGGACCTTTACCTGCTAGGAAATCTATCGACAAAAAATCAAAATAGTTTTTATTTATATAGAATGAATATAGTTGTAGACTATTTTCGGATGTAGCATTTTCGAGTTTAAAGCCTCCTCCCACGTTACCCGCTTCCTGACCGGGAATGGTCGACGAGTAGGTGATCTCATTTATACTTGAATGTTGCATCAATTCCGTACCGAAGGCATCACTGCCATCGCTGTCCCGATAGTCGTTTGGGATTGGTACAACTAAAGTCTGATTAATATGCATTCCTAAATCCATCGTCTTCATGTAAAAAATCTGGCTATACATAGCAAGGGTGCCTGAAATAAGCACGATGGAAAATAAAAATTGCAAAAACACAAGACTTAACCTTAAGGAATAAACACCTTTCGGCAAGGATGCACTACCTTTTAATGCTTGGATCGGTTTGAACGATGAAACAATAAATGCAGGGTAAAATCCGTAGATCACAGAACCCACAATTAATACCGCTCCTAATACTAACCAAAACATGGCATCAGTCAATAGCGTAAATGGAGTTGTTATAGAAGTGAGGGCCGTGAAAACAGGAAATACGAGCTGAGACAGAAATAGCGAAAGCACCAGGGCCACGGTATTAACTAAGAACGCTTCGATAAGAAATTGAACAACGAGGTCTGTTTTGGTTGATCCATTTACTTTTCTTATTCCTACTTCACTCGATCTCTTGATGGCCATAGAGGTGCTTAGATTAATATAATTTAACCAAGCCATAAATAAAATCAGTGCTGCGACCAGGGTTAACGCCATGACACTTTTCGCATTGCCATTTTGCTCATGTTCCATTCGAAGATGTGAATTCAAATGGATATCAGATAACGGTTGGAGTTTATATTCACGCTTGATATTTCCATCCGGATGCATTTTTTTAACAATACTTTCCATCTTCGATTGAAGTTCAAACGGATTGGCTTCGCCGGATAAGCGGATGTAAGTATTACGGTTATTACAAGTAACGCAATAATTGGGATCAGTAAGATCAGTCACCAATGAAAGCAGCAAGTCAAATTTGATATGGGAATTTTCAGGAACATCCGCCACAACAGCTTCAACAACATAAGGCGTTTCACCTTGAAGAACCGTTTTACCAATAGGATCTTCATTTCCAAAAAGTGTTGTAGACGCAGCTTCCGTTAAGACCGCTGTGTTAGGGAGGGATAGAAGCCCTGCCGTTGCGCCTTTAACTACCGGGAAAGTAAAAAGTTTTAAAAAAGTAGAATCGACACTAAACGCGCGCGTAAAGTGAACGGAGTTTTCATTAAAAGAAAAAACACGGTCACTTTTGTAGCATCGTGCAAAATCAACTATTTCCGAAAATGTTTCCTTTAGAGCAGGACCTAATGCAGTAACGCATCCTGTACTCTCATCGGTGTGCGTTGGGTAATGCCTTACATTTACTACGCGGTAAAGATTACTATAATTTTGATGAAACGTGTCGTAGCTCTTTTCAAACACGATATACTGGGCGATCAAAATACAAGCAGCCATACCGATGGCAAGGCCGGAAATGTTAATTAACGAAAAGATTTTATTTCGTAAAAGATTTCGATAGGCCGTTAGAATATAGTTTCTAAACATGAAGTTAAAGGTTGGGTTTTTCTGCCTATTCAATTAAAATGCCATTAAATTTTTCATCGTTGTAAGGATGATATGAAGATGTATCCTGATAAAAAAAATCTACTAACGAACATAGGATGTCCGTATTCGATCAAATCCAGATACTCGATCTTACGTCATCATTCCATAAATCAGCTTTCCCAGTATTTTAATCCCTTTTGTTATTTCTGGTTTAGACGGATTTGAAAAATTCATTCTCAAGGAACTATCGCCCTGGTTTCCCCCGACATAAAAGTTTTGCCCTGGGACAAAAAGAACATTTTGTTCAATTGCTTTTTCCAACAAGGTATGGGCTCGCATATCTACGGGGAGCGTAACCCAGATGAACATTCCTCCTTTCGGTATAATCCATTGGACCTGGTGTGGAAAATGCTCCTTCATAGCGGACATCATAAATTCTGCCTGCTCTTTATAAAAATCTCTTATTGAATTCAAATGCTCTTCTAATGAATTATCTAGTAGAAACTGAAATGCTATACGCTGCATTAAGTTGTTTGTATGCAAATCAGACGCTTGTTTTGCAATGGTCATTTTCTTCATTATTTCTTTAGGCCCCGTTGCCCATCCCAACCTCATGCCTGGCGATATGATTTTAGAGAATGAGCCCAGCAAAACTGTTTTATCCGGAATCAAAGAATAAAAATCCGGGAGATTATTTTTATCAAAATAGATTTCTCCATATGGATTGTCTTCAACCCAAATAGTGTGTGAATTTTCAGTTGCGACTGCAAGCCCTTCCCGATGATTAAGGTCATATGTATTCCCAGTAGGATTCTGAAAATTCGGGATGCAATAAAAGACAACGGGTTTCATTTCTTTCATGGTATGACTAAACTCATCTACATCCGGTCCGCCTTCAAAAATTTGAATGTGATGAAACGCAGGTTGATAAACTGAGAACGCTTGGATAGCGCCCAAGTAAGAAGGTCCTTCAACTAAAAGATTGGACGAAGGATTTAAAAACAATTTTCCCACCAGGTCAAGTCCCTGTTGTGACCCGTTGAGCATAAGAACGTCTTCTGCGGTGATCTTTACTCCTGTTTTAACTGATTGCCATTGAGCAATGTAATCTCTCAAAGGTAGGTAGCCTTCCGAAACCCAGTACTGAAGCGCAGAGGTACCATCTTTACTGAGTACTTTTTCAGCTGCTCTTGCAATTTTTTCTACTGGGAAAAAATTGGGATTGGGTAAACCACCAGCAAATGAAATCATCTCAGGTCTCGACGAGACTTTGAGAATTTCTCGGATGAATGATTCAGGAATATTTTTTATCCTGTCGGAAAAGGGAATTGGGTTGGTGATGGTCATATAATTTAAAGTTGGTTTCGGGTTGTTGAAGTCGTCGGACCACTTTAAGTGGTCTGACGACTCATAAAAAAAGCCCGGCTTTTGACCGGGCTTTATAAACTTTTAACGTTTGAACAAAAGCTATCCAGTCGTGGGAGGTTTCTCTGCCACTGCGACAATCGCTAGGACTTGGAAAAGGCTTATGTTTAATTTCATCGAGTTTAGTTTACAGTTTCGAGTTTATAGTTTCCAGTTTAAAGTTTTGATTTTGCAATTCAAATATTTTAACTAACAAAAAACCCCAGCTTTTGGGCCGGGGTTGTCAATTTCTTTTTTAAACAAACATCAGGCCTTCGGACAAATTCTTTTCACCACTGCGGCGACTGCTGTATGAAGGATTGCTGTTGTTGTCATGCTGTAAAACTGGAAATTATTTTTCGAATAAACAAACAAGGTTGAATATTAGTCAGATGTATTGCCATTTTCCCAGCGCGATTGTTGCAACGTTAGGTATGAAACCAATCTTCATTATCTATTTCGGGATCTAAAATATCGTGTAAAATCGGCTTGCTTCATTATTCCAACAGGACCTTCGAAAATTCCCCCACGTCCCCCGGTATCTTTTACATAGATCAGTAGAATGTTAATTCCTCCAGCCTTGAACATGTCGGAGGAGATTGAGTAGGCTCGCGACTTATCGTAGTAGTTAGTAGATCCTATCCACTTTCCATTAAAATAAGTATGATCAAAGTCATCGATTTTTCCCAACATCAAGACTAGGTCCTCGCCTTCTAGCTCTTTCGGGATAGTAAATTGCTTTCGATACCATACTGTTCCGTCGTACTCGGGAAAACCCAGATGCTCCCATTCACCAGGAACAGTAACCTTTGACCATTTGCTATTCTCAGGAGGTGAATGGTTCTCAGTCGCCAAAAATTTTTCTTCGTCGGAATTTCTATAGGATTGCTCAGCCCTGGTAAAATCCCACAGACCACGAAGGTTTATAGTCAGATCCCGATCGTTTTCGTTCGTAAATATTCCAATATCTCCATCCACTATTCCACCTGATACTTCAGAGTCATACACCCTGACAGCAATTACGTTTTTTCCACCAAAATTTATGTATTGAGAAGGAATGTAATAACTTCTTAAAGCACTGTAGGCTGTATGGAATTTTGGTGGGAAGGTTCCGGAAAATCCAATCTTATGGCCATTGAGATACACTTCATCTACATCATCAATGTAGCCGAGAAATAAACTATAATTCAAAGTTTTGTTTTCAAGGTCTGTTCCATCAAATGTCTTTCGGTACCATGCATACCCATTGTATCCATTAAAACCCTCGTCTTCCCAGTTGGAGGGAACATCAATGTTTTCCCAATCCTTATCTATGAATTTTGGATCGGACCATTTTTTATTATCACCGATGTTAAACTTCCAGTATCCTCTTAGGTTTAAGACCCTTTTCCAGTTATCCTCTGCGCGGCACGAAACGCTGTTGAGAGTGATAATTGAAAATATTAACAGAACTAGAAGTATTGGGGGTTTCAGAAGTCCGAGTCTCATAAAATCAATTATCAAATAAGTAATACGAAACCCACCGGTAAAAATCATAATTTTCATCTCGGTATTTTCTCCAGAATTGCTTGTACTCGCTCCGGGGCAGCAACGTGATAGGCCCCTCATAAATTCCGCCTCTACCCTCCTGGTCGAAAACCCGGACGGCAATTACATTGTCTTTGCCCGGACGTAGGATGTCATCTGGGATTGAATAAGTTCTATGCTTTTCCCACTCACCATCATCCGCCCATTTTTTGTTCATATTTCCTGTAACTCCAATATGCGTACCGTTGATGAAAACTTCGTCGATGTCATCTATTTTTCCCAGCAACAACATAAGATCTTTGCCATTAAAATTCGAAGGAAGGCTAAATGTCTTGCGATACCATGCAAATCCGTCATATTCCCGAAAGCCCTGAGTTTCCCAGCTGGATGGGACAATTATATCTTCCCAAGCTGAATCATTAAACTCTGCGTTGGACCATTCTGGATTGTCAAACAAATGAAACTTCCATTTTCCAAAGAGGTGCAAACTGTTTTCCGAATAGTTTATATAATTGTAAACTCCCACAGGCGAACCCATTATTCCACCTTCACCGCCTTCATCATAGACTCTTATAGCTATCACGTTTTTTCCTTTGTTGATATATTCCATCGGTATAGCATACCTTCTTTCATAATCGTGTGCGGTAAAGTAATCCGGCGGAAACCCGCCTGTTGACCCGATGAGATGCCCATTGAAGTAAGTTTCGTCTGCATCGTCAATTCTTCCAAGTTCCAAATATAAAATGTCTTTGCTCTCCACCTCGATTTCAATTGTTTTCCTATACCAGGCATAACCGTTGTAATTTTCGAAACCCTCTTCCTGCCAAGACGATGGAACGACTATTTTCTCCCACTCCGAATCATCGTACTCTGGCTTTGAAAACTTTTTACTGTCACCTAAATTAAACCGCCAGGTGCCTTGCAGGTTTGCTCTTCTTTCTCTTTCCTGGCATTCGGCTTCAAGACTAATCAGAAGCGAACAAAATAGCATTAAAGTGAAAGCTTTTGTAATGGATGGAGTTTTCATGGGTACCGTTTGGTCTTGTGATATTACTGGTAACAAATCATGTGTAATAATACGCACCCTGTAAAACCAAGATGTCATGGCCGGGTAAAGAGATGTAAAAAGTTGTCATGAGAGTGTTGAGGTGTTGAAGTGCGAGGTGCCGTGCCCGCCTCAGGCTGGGTTGAAGAATGATGCCAATAAGGACCGACGAAGCCTAAATTTAGTTTTATTGGTCTACATCAATTGTGCTGATCCACAATTTATTCTTCTCACGTGCTCAATAATGTCCTGCATGTTTCAGCCGGGCCTCAGCCCATCTTCGACCTGGCAGGGGTATGCGCGGATTGGGTGAAGATCGGATGGAACATGCGAGGGAACCGGGCACTTGGAGATGCTATGGAGATGCGCGAACACCTGTTCTTGTGCCAACTGTTTGGGTATAGTATCTTCTCTGGAACCGTGAGAAGAGTAATGGGCAGTAATAAAAGTATTTTGTTTTATGATTTGCAGTTACTTAAGAGTAAACCAGTAGGCTCCGCGTATTCCTAGATAGTTACTCCTCATTTTTTCAATACCTGAATCACCTAATCCGTGTTGATAGTAAAGAGAAGTTTCTAAAATCTTTTTATTCTTAAGTCGTTTGCTGAATCCCAGGGAAACATTGAGCGTACCGCCATATCGAGCGAAATTAGAAATGGTATGCGGCTCGGTAACGTGACCGGCAGGAACAGAATCGAAATTATAGCTGTATTCCAAAACTTGTTTCGTATAAATTATGGAGGAAAAACCCAACCCAGCCAATGCATGTGTTTTTGGGGAGAGCGGGTATCGATATTTCAAATTCAATGGAATCTCTACCATCCACGAATCAATATCGGCCTGTCCTAATGGAGCAAGGTCTGGATTAATGTAAGGCAATTCTGAATTGGACTTTAGTTCATCTTCTGAGATCTTGTAAAAACGATGGATAAATTTTCCTCCCGTTTCAATGCTAAGCGATGGGGAGACTAGAAAATCTCCCAGCAGCCCACCCGTAATGTCAATTCCGCCCGCCCCCTCGCTATAAAATCCCTTTGAAAATTCCAATATCGGCCCCACGCGTACACCGATGCCTTTTTTATAGTGTTTCTCAAGTTCACGGAATGTTTTAACAGAAAAAGGAGTATTTGAAAGTGGGCTATTGCTGATAGGTTTTGGTATGGCCTTCAGACTCTTCTTACTTTTTTCATCCGGGATAATTTTGGAATGGAATAATTCAGAATTGCCTTGTTGAACCGTAGTCGACGTTATTGACAATGCATCCCGCTCTCTTGAAGAGTTTTTAACGCTTTCATATTCAATCGCCAACTCTTCCCTCATTTTAAGAATGGTTAACTCCAGTGCCGTTATCCGATTTAGTACAGCATTATTTGGAGGCGAAGTCAGCACTTCGACCTGGGTGATATATACCGTATCCGTGACATGCTTTTTTAGATCATTGATTTCATGCTGAAGTTTAGCAATTTGCTCCTGTTGTGATTGAATGAATAACTTGTTTTCCGCGAGCGCCTTTGATCCGTTCGCGTTCATCAACCATAAACTGAATATGATAAAAAGGGTGCTCATGGCAACACCGGAACCAACCATTAACGCGGTTCGATAACGGGAATACCAGGGCAAATAATTTAAGGTAGACATCCGGTGATTAAAAGCAGCAAGTGCGGATGGATCGAACTCAGGATCTTCGTGGTCCCTCACTTTTCTTTTAATTATGTCATCAAAGCTATTGTCATCCATTTTTCTCGTGCTTTAATCTTTCGCTCTGTTCGTTGATCAATATCTTTTTTAATTTATTCCGGGCTATCGCCAAATTTGATTTTGTAGTCCCAACACTAATGTTCAGTTGATTAGCAATCTCTTCATGCTTGTAACCTTCGATGACATAGAGATTAAAAACCATGCGATACGAGGGCGGCAGAAGTTGTATCGCTGAAATAATCTCTTGTTCTGACAGATGGTCGAGCACAGTCTCTGTAGAACTTTCGTATTGCACATGTGAAATGTCGAGGCTGTTGTAATGTTTTTCATTTCTCCTGAAATAATCGATAGCCGAGTTGATCATGACTTTTCTTAACCAACCCTTAAATGATAATCCCGGTGAGTATTGATCAAGTTTGGAGAAAATCTTTACAAACCCATCGTTCAGAATTTCAATAGCCTCTTCACGCGTCCTCGAATAGCGGATACAAATGCCCATAGCATACCTATAATAATCCTTATAAAGCCGGTTCTGGCTATCGCGATCAGCCTTTCGGCATGAATCCAGAAGTTTATATAGTTCTTTCTCTTCGATACGTCGGATAGATCTAAACACAGCACGGAAGAAATGGCTAGAAGGTTGGTCCGAAAAAGAATAAATTTTGCAACCCACCTTTTTGACGTTCTCGCCGTGATTGGTATTACCTAAAAGCAACTACCATGAACAAGATAAAAATTTTAAGCGGATTACTTCTACTGCTGGCCGTACTCTCTTGCAATGACGAGGTAAATCCAAAAAGAGAAGCTTTGAACGGAGATTACATGGCACAAATCTATCATGCAAATTTTGTGGCCACCATTACAAACTCCTTTTTGCCTTTAACACCCGGGTCAAGATTTAACTTCAGTACACAAACTGATAAAGGACTAGAGACTGGTGAATTTGAAATACTACAAGAGACGAAGGTAATTCTAGGAATCACCTGCACTGTGGTTAAAGATAAAGTCTACCTGAACAATCAAATAATAGAAGATACCTACGACTGGTTTGCACAAGACAAAAGTGGCAACGTGTGGTACATGGGAGAGCAGGTTGATAATTATGTAAACGGCGTGGTCGATAATCATTACGGATCCTGGGAAGCAGGTGTGGATGGTGCAGAACCAGGAATCATCATGGCTGCGGATCCAGCCCCGGGATTGTATTACAGACAGGAACACTATTTAGGTCAGGCGGAAGACCAGGCAGAAGTTGTTGCTAACAACGAAACCATTACTGTATCAGCCGGAACATTTAAGAATTGTATTAAGATTCGCGAAACAAATCCGCTCGATCCTTCCTTCCTGGAATTCAAATATTATGCTCCCGCAATTGGTCTTGTCAAAGTCGAAAAAATAGCAGAGCCGGTAGAAATAGAAGAACTCGTGACATACGAAATCAAATGATCATGAAAAATTTCTTAAGAATATCAATGATCACTACACTCATTTTGCTTGAACTGCAAGCAGTGGCACAAAAAATTACCATCAGTGGATATATTATGGATAGTGAAACCAAAGAAGCATTGATTGGTGCAAACATTTTCGAGTCGAGTGTCAAAAAAGGCTCCACTTCCAACCAGTATGGTTTTTATTCTCTTACACTTTCCCCTTCCGACACATTACAGATAATCGTTTCCTATGTGGGCTACAAACCCGAAGCAAAAAAGATCACGACCACTACCAACCTACGTTTGGACGTTTTGCTAAAAACCTCTTCGATGCTAAGTGAAATTGAAATTCACGCCTCAAGAAACGACGACAACGTTAGCAAGGCACAAACGGGAGTAATCGATGTGCCCATAGGAGACATTCGGAATCTCCCTGTGCTAATGGGCGAACGGGATATCCTAAAAGTAATACAGCTTTTACCAGGTGTACAACAAGCGCAGGAAGGGACGACTGGTTTTTTTGTGAGAGGAGGTAATCTGGATCAAAACCTCGTTCAGTTAGATGAAGCCACGGTGTACAATCCGAATCACTTATTCGGACTGGTAAGCACCTTCAATGTCAATTCTATAAATAATGTACAACTTATTAAAGGAGGATTTCCCGCGCAGTATGGGGGCAGGCTTAGTTCCATTCTTGACATAACCATGAAAGATGGAAATAAAGAAAAGTTTCAGGCTGAAGGCGGCATTGGAATTCTTTCCACCAACCTTACCGTACAAGGACCACTAATCCGTAATAAAGCGTCGTTCATAGTTTCCGCGAGAAGAAGCTACATCGATCTCTTTCAAAAAGCGCTCGTGGCCAACAGCACTACCTTATATTCGTTTTACGATATAAACGCCAAGCTAAATTTTGAGTTAGGAAAAAAAGATAAGATCTATTTGAGCGTATTCAAAGGAAGAGACAACGGAAGTTATACCGGTTCAAACAGCCTGAATTATGATATTGGATTTGGTAATAGTACTCTGACAACACGTTGGAATCATCTTTTTGGTAACAATGTATTTGTAAACACTTCATTCATCCTAAATTCTTACGATTTGGGATTGAGTAATTCACAAGGAAATTATTATTCATTATTTTATACTGGTATAAAAGATGTTCATGGCAAAACGGATTTCACCTGGACTGCAAGTACAAATCATATTCTGAAATTTGGAGGTAGCTATTTTTATCACACGCTTTTCCCTGCTACGTTCTCCGACAAAATTCCAGGCAATGGAAACAAAGTGAAATTAGATCCGAGCCGGATTGAGAAAAGGTATGGCGATGAAATCGCTTTTTATGTAAATCACGAATGGAGTATTTCGACAGCACTGGCCTTCAACTACGGAATTCGTGTCCCGCATTACATCACGAAGAATAAAAGGTATACGTTGTTCGAGCCAAGGGCAACACTAAAGATCAGTCTGAATAGAACGACCTCTGTAAAGGCTTCCTATACGGAAATGAATCAATTCGTTCATGCGGTCCCGTATAGTTCCGCCAGTTTGCCAACCGATATCTGGATTGCCTCAAATGCTTTGGTAAAACCTCAAAATAGCCAACAATACTCTTTTGGAGTTTACAAAAACTTACGTGACAATGAATATGAAATAAGCGTCGAGGTTTATCAGAAGGAAATGAAAAACCAAGTCCTTTTTAAACAAGGAACCCAGCTGAACATTGAGTCTCAAATCGAACAGCAACTTACTTTTGGAAAAGGGACTTCGAAAGGTATCGAGTTTTTTAGTAGGAAAAAGAGCGGCAGGCTAACAGGGTGGGTCAGCTACACGGTATCGAAAACTACCCAAACTTTCAAAGGGCTCAACTATGGAAACCCGTTTCCGTTCACTTATGACAGAAGGCATAACTTATCCGTTGTAGGAACTTATAAAATTAATGAACGGTGGTCTGTCAGCGGAGATTTTGTTTTTCGTACAGGCAGCGCGTTCACCATGCCGCCAGGCCGCATTCCCGTCGCAGACGGAACGTTATATGACGGATGGTATTACGATTACACGACACGCAACAACAGCAGGCAAAAATCCTATCACAGATTGGACGTTAGCTTCTCCTACAAAAAGCAACGCACTATGTTTGGAAGGAAATACGATAGTGAATGGGTTTTTGGTGCATACAATATCTATAGTCGTAAGAACCCGTACTTTGTGTACGTCACGGTAAACTCATCTCAACTACCTACGGCTAAACAGGTATCGTTACTACCTATAATTCCCAGTGTAAGCTATAATTTTAAATTTTAGAGATTATGAAGGTGTTCAAATATTCCATGCTAGTTCCATCTCTAGTCATAGCGTTGTTTAATTGCCAGACCGAAGTAGATTTTCCACAGTTACCTTACGATAGCAGAGTTATCATTCAGGGTATTATGGAACCCGACACGGTGCCTGTCGTATATTTCAATCGAACCGTCCCCTATCTAAGTGGAACGACTGACCCCGGCTCACTCGCTATTCGAAATGCCACCGTTACGATTAGCTCAGCCGGAGAAGCTGACGTTTTAAAATTCGATAGTCTCTACCTCCCACTGGATTGCAGATACAGTTACTTTTATAAAGGTAATATCACAACGAAACGAAATTTAACTTACTCGTTGGAAATTATAGATGGCTCCAAATCCTATACAGCTACTACTACAACTTCGTCAGTACCGGTAACTATTGATGAAGTTTCTTATACGCCAGCCTTTAAAGACTTATATGGCGAACATGAAGGTGTAATAACATATTTTAAAGACAATCCCAACGAAAATAATTTTTACCGTTTTGAAATGACACGAAAGGCCGATGTTTATTCGAGGGACGTTACTGGTAATAACAGGGATTTGTTAGTTCCCTGCCTGATGGAAGGTGATACCATTCTTTTTACCGAAGTGGGAAGGTCTGTCTACAATGATAAAAATATTCAGGGCCAGCAGATTAAGTTGGTGATAGAACCAGCCTTGACCCACACCACCGTTGTGGTAATCGACGTACGAATTCAAAGCATTGATAAAGCCACTTATGATTTTTACGAGCAGCTTGACGGGCAAAAGCTTACGCAATACAATCCGTTTGTTGAACCCGTTTTTATAAATCCCGGTCAGTTCGGTAAAGACGCGTTGGGGTTTTTTGGAAGCATAATAAAAAGCGAGCCGATGCGATTTGAAATGCCCGCTGATCTGTAATCTAGAGTGGAACAGGCTATTCGATCGATTATTTTGGATCCAGCAAAAACCGCATTGTTACACTTCATAGACTAGCGTATAGCCCGTGCCATGTACGGTAAGAATAATTTTTGGTACGTTAGGGTCATCTTCAATTTTATGACGCAGCTTTACAATAAAATTATCAACGGTTCTGGTGGTGGGAGTCTCTTCATAGCCCCAGACGTTCTCTAGCAAATCATTTCGGGAGATGATTTGGTTCCTATGCTGAAACAAATATTTTAGAATGGCATACTCTTTATGCGACATTTTAACGGCTCCGCTTGTGTCTTCGGCCTGGTATGAAGCAAAATTGAATGTCAGTTTGCCAATTTTACAGGAGTCTTTCTCTTTTCCAACAACCGGAGCATTCCGTCTCAACACAGCTTTAATTCTGGCCAGAAGTTCACGTAAGCTAAAGGGCTTTGTAACGTAGTCGTCCGCACCAAATTCCAATCCCAACACTTTGTCAATCTCTTCGCTTTTTGCTGTTAATAAAATAACAGGCACTGCAATTCCTACCTCGCGAATTTTTTTGCACACATCCAACCCGGACATCTCCGGCATCATAACATCCATGACAACTAAATCATACGCATTTGAAAGGATTAATTTGAGCCCGGCGGCACCATTATCCGCAATATCAATTTCATAACCTTCAAATTCCAGGTTATCCTTGAGTCCCTGACTCATATTTGGTTCGTCCTCGACAATTAGAATTTTACGTCTCATGAGCGTTCGGTAATTTCATTGAGGAAATATAACCGAAATGTACTACCGTTACCGGGGACGCTTTCAACTTTTATTTTTCCCCGATGCGCGTCCATGGTTTTCTTAACCAACGTTAATCCAAGTCCGGATCCCTTTGTATTGTGAACGTCTCCTGACGGAGCACGAAAGAACTGGTCAAATATTTCTTGCTGGTATTTTTTTTCAATCCCTATACCTTTATCTGTCACTTCAATAAAACTATGGCGGTTGTCCCCTCCGGTTTTTATGGTAAGCTGCTTTTTATCTTGACTGTATTTAATAGCATTATCCAGCAGATTAATAAAAGCTTCGGTGATTGATTCCTGATCACCGTAAATAATTTTAAGGTCATCATCTTTTATAAATTCACACAAGAACCCATTATCGTGTAAATGAAAATGATAAGACTGAAGGACACCAGTGACTAAATCGTTCAGTTGAATAGGCTTGGCTTCATACGTCTTTTTGTTCGCCTGAATTTGCGAAAAATTTAGAATTCTATTTACCGTTCGCGAAAGCCGCGCAGTTTCCTTTGCAATCACACTGTGATACTCTTCCTTTTTTTCCTCACTAATGCGATTCATTTCCAAAGTCTCAGCATACATGCTAATAAGCGACAATGGTGTTCTTATTTCATGCGAAACGTTAGAAACGAATTCTGATTTTGCCTGGGCCAGGTAAATCTCACGCCTGATATTTCTGTAAAGAAATACAATACCGGAAGCGAGTATGATTATCAGCAGAATCAAAATCGTAGTGCTCGTTCTTGCTCTGTCCTGAACCAGATCGGTTATCGTGGCGCCTTTCAACGAAATGCTTAAATAATATCCAGGCAACAGCCAAAATGATTTTTTCTGAGACCCGTCATTTGCTATGTTGCCCTCTTCTGATCCATCGTTTAATTCCAGGGAAGGGGTGAAAGAAGCTGTGGAATAAACCAGGGAATCCGTGTTCTGGTGGAACGCTGTGATAATAAATCTTTCCTGAGCAATAGCTTGCATTTTAGGACCTAATGTATTCTGAATAAATTTTCCAAGATCAACGCCCATAACTCCCAACCTAAACTTGTCTTCGTCTTCATTAAGAATAAAAAAAATGGATACCTTTTTTTCGGTATGAATAGTATCCATTAATTCCATTTTTTGAAACCCGGTTTTTTTATAGGCAATTAGTCGATTGATACGCGACGTGTTTTTTCTCACGATGCTGTCCAACATCGTCTGTACGTTATTTTTTTTATCGTTCTCTATTATCACGCTATACAGTACAGACTCATTGGTCAAGTCAGAGAAATAAACGTATTCGATAGCACTTAACTGATTCAATACCGATTCAATTTTTCCCAAACTGTCTTCTCGATTTCTTTCTTCGGCCAACGCTATTCCAAAACGATTTGCCCAATTGCTGATAACATCATCGGAATACTGATTTACCGAATAGAGAATAGCATCCAGCTGATTTTGGTAAATCTCCCGTATGATCTTCTCGTTCTTATTTAAGGAACTCAACTCATACACAATAAAACTTACAGGCAAAAGAGCAACGAGAATAAATACGAGTGTAATCTTTTTGAGTGGATTTCTCATCGGCTAAATTTAGTTTAAAGTTTGAAGTTTCGGGTTTAAAGTTTCGGGCTAGTGACGTGTCAACACGGTTTGACGTATTTGAAACCAGCTTTGAGCTATGAGTTTTGAGCTTCGAGAAACTGCTTATAGCTCGTGGCTCGTAGCGTCCGAAACACGACTTATTAAGTTGACAGGACACTAGTCCATTTTGAGTTATGAACTGATCTGGTCGATAATCTCCCCTCGAATACTTTTAGAAAGTATTTAATCCCAAAAATGCAAAAGCCGCAGAACGTCGTGTTCTGCGGCCTTTGCGGGTTTAACTTTGCGCTTTTTGCGTGAAATATTTTTTTCTACCAAGGATCACTTCCGGGGATCAAACAACAACGGAAAAAACTGCCCCTCGAGCTTTTTACCTTTTGGAATTGCTGGCACACCCTTCAGAAGTTCGCCGTCAGAATCGGAATAGGTACCGTCGGCAAAAACATTTAATACAAACGCTCTTCTTGGACGTGACGATTTGTTGGCATACGAGCCATGCACCAACAGCGGATGGTGAAATGCTGCATATCCCTTTTTCATTTCAACGGGCACCTTTGATTCAAACTGTTTTTTTTGATCTTCATTTAAAAACTGGAGGAGTCCTTCCATATCTCCGGCCAATTCTGGTTTATCCAAAAGTCCCCACGCATGACTTTTTGGAATATAACACAAGCAACCATTCTCCATAGTTACGTCGTCTAATGCAACCCAACAGGTAAGATGCTGCATCGGCAACGTACGTTGCCAGTAACTATAATCCTGATGCCATGCTACAACGCCACCGTGATGCGCAGGCTTATAAAATAGCTGATCGTGCCAAAATCGCACGGCTTTATTTCCCAACAATTGACTGGCAGCGACCACAAATGCAGGATTCCATAAGATATCGTGAAAGCCCGGTGTGATCCGCCAATGTCCCAATGAGTGGAAAAGCACCGCATTGAGATCCTTTGATTCGTTGGTATGGAATTCGTAAAACAAATAATTCCGGGGATGCGAAGGGTCTCGTATTTCCTCCAACTCCATCAGCAGTTTCTCTATCTGGTTATCTTCGAGTACTTTAACTCCGGCCAGATAGCCATACGTATTGAAAAAAGAAACTTGCTCATCTGAAAGCTTGTATTTCTCCCATGCTTCTGCAGGTGACAGCTTCGGGAACATATCACTGAGAAGCTGATGATGTTTCGATAAATCAAGATCTGTTTTCATCCTTTCATTCATTAATTAGAAATCGAAATTATGTAAAACTTTTCGTGGATTTAATATTACCGTGATTCCGAAAGAAGTGTTAGCAGCTGGAGACTTTTCCCACGTCTGTGTGTGGTACTTCGTCTCCGGCCGCAAGGACCGCTGCTAACGGGGCTCCAAACTCTGGTAATAATTTTTCATCTCATCGATAACCTTTTCGGTAAAAGTATCCGTAGAAGGAAGCGCGAGTTTCTACAATTTTTTTCCGGCAAGGGCTGGGGAGAATTATTTTTAAAGGTCAAGGTTGGGGAAAATTGATTTTTATCCTGATAAGTATTCTTACCGAATTGCCACGCTACGCTTAACGATGCAGGCTCAAAAACATTATCCTCCGGCGAAAAGGAACGGAAATCTGTGATGAAGATCGGAAAGACGCTGCGCCTTAAAATTGTAATGCCAGATAGTAATGCACGAATCATGGTTAAGCTTTTTCCGTCATCAAATTATGGCAGTGGGAAGATATCGGGGTTATCAATATTGACCATTAAGTACACTATTTTGCTTAAAATAAAATCATTCCTTAACTTAAGAGTTCCGTAACTATCGCAAAATAAGGTATTATAATGAAAGCCCTTTTCGAGAAAATCATTCCCTTAGACTCAAACTCTTTCAAGGCTTTTTCATATGAAATGCTTGAATTTGACAATCCATGGCATTTTCATCCGGAATATGAACTAACCTATATCGTCTCCAGTCACGGCGTCCGGTATACCGGGAATAGTTTCGATAACTTTGAAAAAGACGATCTGGTATTGCTCGGTCCTAATTTGCCCCATTGCTGGAAAAATACCGGTCCGCAGACTCACAACGCGAGCGCCATTGTTGCGCATTGGGATAAAAATTTGTTAGGCAATGAATGGATCGATAAACGTGAATTTCAAAATATTCGAAAATTGTTTCTGTCTGCCGAAAAAGGGGTAAGATTCGATGCTAATTTTGCAAGGTCAATAAAGCCTAAATTAGAATCCTTTCTTGAGTTAAGTTCTTTCCACAAATTGATCTCTCTCCTGGAAATATTAAACGAACTTTCTCTAACCGATAAAGCAAGCAGTTTGTGCGACGCAAATTTTCATGAACAACTCAAATTTGACGACCATGAAAGAATTAATACGATTCATCAGTATGTTCGTACAAAATATGCCGAAAAAATTACGTTGCACGATATTGCAAATCATGTTCATATGGGCCCTGAGTCTTTTTCAAGATTCTTCAGCAAAATCATGAATAAACCTTTCTTTTCTTTTTTAAACGAGTACCGGGTGAATGCAGCCTGTAAGTTGCTCATCGAATCTGACGCCCAGGTTACTCAGATTTCGTATGCATGCGGCTTTGAAAGTCTTCCGTTTTTCCATCGCCAGTTTAAAAGATATAAGGGAAACTCGCCCCATCAATATAGAACGGCTTATCGGAAAATTTCTTTTGGTTGATACCGCGAGTACCAATTCAGGAAACTAATTTCGTTTGTTCGTCATTTTGTTAGATCGAATTCGTAGTTCGTCGCACGGTGTGTTTTAAGATTAATGACCCTAACAATGAAATTTGTAATACCCAAGTCCAAATAGTATCCCACATCGATCTTTTGATTGCAGTCATGCTCCCTACTAAATTCGAAGCTCGATTGTTTTAATATCTGATCACGTTTCTTATCCAATAATAGCATTTGAATGGTCGTACCGTTTTTATAATCTAATGAAACTTCGAGAGTTTGTCGACTTGGCGGTGATTTTTCCAGTGCAAAATCTATTGTATATTGATTTAATATTTGTTTTAACCCTTGTTTAAATCTACCAACAATTTCGTAGACGTACTTCCCCTCCGTTGCTAACGTATCAGAAAAAAAATAGATTGAGCGCGCAACTCCAGCTGCATTCGTCTCCGCTAAAACTTTACCTACCATATCAGATGTTTTCGAATTTCTTTCTTTTCGGTAAATTTCAAACTCATCAAGTTCATTTACCAATGATTGATTTGCAATCCACGTAAGATTGATAATGTCTTCGACGCGCTCTAAAGTTACTTTAATGGTATCTAAATTTTTAGAATTGAACGAAAGTCCTTGTGGTGTTGAGCTTAACGCAATTTTAAAAGTGCAGTAGTCTTCCAAAAATCCGTCAATATTTAGAAGGTAGTCAACGTTTGATTTTATAGAATCAAGTTCAATAAAAACGTCGTGTTGTAGGATCTGCGGAATACAATGAAGGATTTTGTATGTTGATATTTCACAGGGATTACCTTCAATGACAACAGCTTGTACCCCCTTACCATCCCGGCAATGTTGTGACGATAGATTCAGGTAGTATTTTCCCGCTGACTGAACGTTAAACTGAAACCATTGATCATTGTGGTATATCAGGCATTTGTTTGTAAGCGATTTATTAATGCATTCCCATTCTACCGTAGCGAGGTTTGTGGCAGATGTTATCGGACTAGCGTCAAGAACTAAACTAGATCGTTCATGAATACCATTATTCACTACCTGCCCAAAACTAATCTGAAAGGCAGCTTGTATAAAAATAACAAGAATACTTCTCCTATTTCGTATCAAGCCTATTTGTTTAGTTGTCGCTTTAGAAAGCAAAAGTAACCGGCAAAAAAAACCTCACATGTCGTGAGGGTTTTTTTTCTCGTTAACTCGTTAACAAAAGCTCCAATTACAATTTTTCTTCCAGCGTCACTCCCTTTAACTCTTCCTGCAAAGAGAATGGCTGGTTGTATAGGCGTTTGCCTGTCGCCTTAAAGTAAGCATTTGCAACCGCACCACCCGTTGGCGGAAGCGCAGGTTCTCCAAGCCCCGTTGGATCAATACCATTGTTTACAAAATGCACCTCGACTTCAGGTATCTCCTTCATCTTTATCAACCGGTAGGTATTAAAATTCTTTTGCTCTGCGGCACCATTTTTAAAAGTAAGGTAGCTGTACATGGCATGTCCTAGCCCATCTACTACCCCACCCGTTACCTGTTGCCTTGCTCCACTTAAGTTCACAACCACGCCGCAGTCAGACACAGCATATATTTTCTTCAAAGAAGGTTTTCCTTTCTTCATTTCAACCTCAGCAACCTGGGCAACATAGGAACGATGTGAAAAATAAACGCTAAACCCTTGCGATACATTCTTCCTAGTTCCCCAACCCGACTTTTCGGCGGCCATTTCGATAACGGCCTTCATCCGGTCAATATCATATTTGATTTCTCCTACCGGTGATTTCTTTGCCTTGTCCAAAAGCTCGAGCCGGAACTTGACCGGATCTTTTTTCGATGCAAGGGCAACTTCATCCAGGAAAGCTTGCTCAGCAAAAGCCAGGAAGTTTGTAATCGGGGCGCGCCACGGCCCCGTTGTAATCGGAGATTTATGTTCTACTGAATCGATCAACAGATTGTCCACAGCGCCTGAAGGGAAATTGTCTTCCCGTGTTGAATTACCTGCATTGATCCCAACGCCACGAAGTTTATAGCCGATCAAATTGTTGTTCGAATCCAACGCTGCATCAAAACGATAACGTACCGCCGGACGATAACTTCCACCGCCAAGATCATCTTCACGCGTCCAAATTACTTTTACAGGAGCTTTGATCAGGCTTGATAATTCAGCCGCCTCCAATACATAGTCTGCCTGCAGTCTTCTACCGAAACCACCGCCTAAACGTGTCAACTCGACAGTAACATTGTCAGGAAACATGTTTAGCATTTTGGCTACTTCCGTGCGGGCGCGCTCCGGAGTTTGCGTTGGACCAATTAATTCCACACCATCTTTACGAACATGGGCGAAAAAATTCATCGGTTCCATCGGACTGTGTGAGAGGAATGGGCATTGATATTCTCTGGTAATAACCTTTGCAGCAGATTTAAAGGCAGCCTCAACATCGCCGTCCTGGCGTCGAACGGTTGGCTTTCCATTCACCAATAAATCTTTGAAAAGCTTGTCGTGATCGGCCGTGCTTTCCAAGGTAGTTTCTGATTCGTATTCAATTTTTAATGCCTTGCGGGCTTTGGCAACCTGCCACGTTGATTTTCCGACAACGGCTACATTATTTTTAAACGAAACGACATCAACAATACCCGGCATTTCCTTCGCAGCAGCACTGTCAACTGATTTCAACTTCATCCCAAAGGCGGGGCGCTGGATCATTGCCGTGAACATGCCTTCCCGGTAGAAGTCCATTCCGTAAAGAGGCTTTCCCGTGATCATTTCTTTGTTATCGACGTTCCGTACTGCTTTACCAATTAACTTGAAGTCCTTCTGTTCCTTCAATTTAATCTCCTTTGGTACAGCGATACTTGAAGCTTCAGTTGCCAGTTCTCCGTAGCTCAGTTTACGATTTCCTGTCTTATCGATGACAAAACTGTTATCGGCGGTTAGGGTGCTGGAAGAAACATTCCAACGTTTTGCTGCTGCTTCTACCAACATATGTCGAGCCGTCGCGCCGGCTTTTCGCAGACGCTCCCAGGAATGAGGAACAGCTCCACTACCTCCTGTCACCTGGCGTTCATATTTTTTTGTATCCAGAACTGCTTGCACCACCTTTACTTTCGACCAATCCGCGTCAAGCTCTTCTGCCACGATCATGGGAAAAGAAGTTTTGATATTCTGCCCTAACTCAGGGTTTGGTGAGAAGATGGTGACTACTCCTTCCGGAGAGATGGATAGATAACTGTTAAAATTTATATCATCCGCAATACCGCCTACTACTTTTATGGATGAGGCTTCCGTATTGCTCCAATGAAAACCAAGCAAAAGACCACCTCCCGCCGTGGCAGCAAGCTTAATAAAATTCCGTCTGTTAGTTTTTGGTAAGGTCATCATGGCTATTTAGTTTTTGAAGATGCAAGTACAATAGCTTCTTTGATGCGATGGTACGTTCCACACCGGCAAATATTTCCGTTCATGGCGGATTCAATTTCTTCCAATGTTGGCTTTTTCTTTTTATTGAGCAACGCCGTGGCCGACATGATCTGACCGGCCTGACAGTAACCGCACTGCGCCACGTCCACCTCATCCCATGCTAATTGAACCGGATGATTGCCGTCTTCGGAAAGGCCTTCTATTGTCGTAACTTTTCCGGATCCTACAGCCGAAACTGGCAAGGCACATGAACGAACAGCATTGCCATTTAAGTGCACTGTGCATGCACCACATTGAGCGATCCCGCATCCGTATTTTGTACCCACCAGACCGAGATTATCACGCAGTACCCAAAGTAGCGGAGTATCTGCTTCTACATCGGCCTCGTAACTCCGGCCGTTAATTTGCAATTTGTAGTTAGCCATTCTTTTTAGGAATATAATTTATCATGTTAAGTTAGGAAAATATTTTCCGAAGCGGGAAAAACCAGGGAGTTGTCTTAGAATTTTGGGATAAACCGTTGCATAGGTACATGGATGGTCTAGTTCCCAAGCAAATTAGATTTTAAACGCTTCCTTAATCTTTTAAAATTTACCTCGCTTTTCGCCGTTCACCAGATAGGTGCCATCCTCCTCAAAAAAGATTTCGATTTTACTTAGCGGCATTTTTTCCTTTGACAGATAGGTGACAATATATTGATGAGAGGATACGCGGTCTTTAATGTCGTCTGTAAAACCAAGATCAAGTTTGATAACTACATTAGGGTCGAATTTTTTAAATAACAAAGTTTCGTTTGGGCTCTTGGTAACTTTAACCCGCACTTCTTCCGGTATAATTTTCAATATTCTAAGGTTGATATGAAGGTATGGGGCAGGCATTCCCCCGTTTGACGGCTGCGGATGTCTTTCCAAATCTATCGTGTTGGTATCCGGCATGGGCCTTTTTTTAAATTCCAATTGAAGCTTTAACTCAAATTCATCATTTGACTTAAAGGGTATTGTGTCCTGCGAGAGAAGTGACGCAAAAAATAAAAGGAAAATCAACTTCATACCTACAAATTTAACTTCCCTCTAAGGTACAGAATAAAGCCTGGATGTATTGTTAAATGTTGCTGTAACTGAGCGAACGCAACCGCAGCACGTATCAAACAAGAAAGCTTAAAATTTTAGTTGGATTCCGTGCTCGCTGTCTAGTTATCAGTCTTAAAGGGTGAAGCGGGTAAACCTTCTTTATTAAAAAGGTTAGCATCATCAGGATTATCGGCCCAGCCATATCGAACAGCTGAAGGATCTTTAACCGAATCGTTTTCGATTATCACACGATCTCCATCGATGTAAGCCTTTGCCCAAACAAATTTTTTATCAGCGTCGGCAATGGAAAACCCCCTCAGGTATCCATACTTATCCCCTTTCGCTTGAAGTCCACTACCCACATGCGTAAAAGTCAGTACTATTTTATTTCCTTCTTTGCTCATCGATTTATAAACAGGCCCGGAATAAACGACGTTTTTATCATACGCCACTTTTAAAGCGGATAAAGCTAACCGGTATCCTACATCCTGTTTATTTCGGGGATGAATATCATCAGCCTTGCCAATATCTATCGCTACTGCCTGTCCTGTATACGGAACCGATAAAGTTTTATTTTGGGCTTCGCGGAGTTCCGCCCATTCGCTCTCTTTTGGCTGGTTAACAGCGGGTAAAAAATTTGCCAGTTGAACCCAGAAAAAAGGAAATTCATATCCCCACTTATTTCTCCAATCTTTTATTAGCGAAGGAAATAACCGCTGATATTCAAGCGCTTTACTTGCATTGGCTTCTCCCTGATACCATATCATACCTTTGATTCCAAACTGAATGAGGGGCGCAATCATTGCATTATACAGTTGGGATGGAAATGCGTTTGGTCCTGTGTCCTTTATTCCAAAATCAGTTGTAAGGGCAGATGATTTGTATGCCCAATCGCCATGAAGCGCTAATCGTTTTCCATTCGCTTCGAGAAACAGTTGATCTTTTTTTCCATGCAGCCCGCCACCGCCGCCCGTATCAGTAACTTTAACAACAATCAGATTTTTTCCTGACTTTAAAATTCCAGGATCTAAAACATATTGACGGTCCTTGTTATACTCTTTCATTGAACCTATTAACTTCCCATTGACGTAGGTCTCATCCCAATCATCGATCGGACCTAACCCAATAAGTCCTTTTTGTCCTTCAACATCAGAAGGCAGAACAATCTCCTTTCTAAACCAAACAATTCCATCGCTTTTTCCAAATTCGGTAGAGCCCCATTCCAGAGGAAGATCCATTTTCTTCCAGGCCTGAGCCTCATAAGTCGGTTCGAACCATTTCTCCGAAATTCCCTTATCGTTTTTTATTGCCAGTTGATAGGCGGACAGATTCTTTTGCGTTTCTTTCGCCATACGCTCCTGCTCCTTTGGATCTAACTTCTTATAATTCTCCTCCATTGACATCACATCCCAGCTGATCCATGTCTCTATGAGTGTGCCACCCCACGAACTATTGATCATCCCAATGGGCACATCCAATTCTTTCAACAGTTTTCGGCCAAAGAAATACGCAACAGCAGAAAAATTTCCAACGGTAGCGCTGTTACACACCTCCCATGGGCCTCCGGTTACATCCTCTCCTGGACGATAACTCATTGCCTGATCCACGGTAAATAATCGCAACTTATCATAGTTTGCTTCGGCGATTTCTTTTTCGGCATCATTGCTGTTCTTGACCACCCACTCCATGTTGGACTGGCCGCTTCCCAGCCAAACATCTCCTATCAAAATATTTTTTAAGATGAGGGTATTGGACGGTGCTGAAATTTTCATCTCGAAGGGACCACCATGCGACATGGCTTGAAATGTTGCCATCCAAATTCCTTTTCCGTTGGCTTTTGTTTTTACAGTTTGACCATTGAAGGTTAAGGACAAACTTGTGTTTTTATCGGCCCAGCCCCAAACCTTAACAGGCTTGTCGCGCTGAATGACCATGTTGTCGGAGAATATTTTAGGAAGTTTTACAGCAGCATCAAGTGATACAGCGCTGCTGAAAAGGAAAAAGGCAAAAGCCATCAGGACGTTGCGGTTCATACGATAGGTAAATGTTAAAATTTAAATGTGCGGTCAAAATCTAAAATGAACGGACCCAAATTGATCTTTATATTTTAAGAATCCAACTTAGGCTAAAATGACTTTTGAATATCTTGGAGGATTTCAAGGGAAAATTATTCACTGTCTAAATCTTATTTTAAAGTCGATTTCACGCAAAGGTCGCAAATGAAAAAATTCGCAAAGGCCACGAACCGTACTTTTACGTCTATTGGTGATTATCTCTATGTTTGTTTGTAGTTATCATGGTACTTTATACTGTTATAAACATTTACTTATCTTAGCATCCCATGAAATGATTGATTTAACAATCATTTCAATTTACTCACCTTAAACTAGTTTGGTAAATTCTATGAAACAAAAATTATGGATTCTGATTTTTTTAATGTCTTCAGCTGCTGTGGCTCAGAAGAAAAATGTGTCCGAAGGTGTAAGCCTCTTCAATGGTAAAGATTTGAAAGGATGGAAAATACTTAACGGCAAAGCAAAATATGAAATAAAGAACGGAGAACTTATTGGTACAACAGTAGCAAACGAACCCAACTCCTTTCTCGTCACGGAAGAAACTTTCGGTGACTTTATCCTGACGTTAGAATTTAAAATCGATTCGGGTACTAATTCAGGAATTCAATTTCGAAGCGAGAGTTTACCGGAGTATCAGAATGGACGGGTTCATGGATATCAAATGGAGTTTGATCCATCGCCGCGTGCGTGGACTGGAGGAATTTATGACGAAGCTCGCAGGAACTGGCTTTATCCGTTGGAATATAATGTCGCTGCGAAAAGCGCTTTTAAACAGCGAGAATGGAACACTGCACGTATTGAATGTATTGGAAATACACTTCGTACTTTTGTCAACGGGATCCCCGTTTCTCATGTGGTCGATGACATGACTCCCAAGGGGTTTATCGCATTACAGGTACATTCTGTAAGCAAACCTGAAGACGCCGGCAAACAAGTACGATGGAAAAACATTCGGATACAGAAAGAAAATTTGAAGGGAACTGCGTGGGACAATATTTTCGTCGTCAATCTAATACCCAATACAATTACCGAACAAGAAAGAAAAAACGGTGTGTCGTTGCTGTGGGATGGAAAAACAGCTGCAGGATGGCGCGGAGCATATAAAGACAAATTTCCAGAACAAGGCTGGGAAATAAAAGATGGAACAATCGGTGTTATTAAATCGACCGGTGCAGAAGCACAACACGGTGATATCGTAACGCAGCAAGAATATAAAGCGTTTGACCTTCAATTCGAATTTAAATTGAGTGAAGGCGGTAACAGTGGCGTTAAATATTTCGTCACCGAAAGTGAAAAAAATAAGGGATCTGCGATTGGACTGGAGTATCAGGTTCTCGACGATGAAAAACACGCGGACGCCAGCCAGGGCGTTGTAGGAAACCGAAAGCAGGGCTCATTATACGATTTAATTCCTGCCGTGCAAGTAAAACGAGGACAGCGAAAAACGGGTGAATGGAATTGGGGAAGGGTTGTAGTATACCCCGATAATCGTATCGAGCATTGGTTGAATGGATATAAAGTAGTGGAATACCAGCGCGGCACGCCGATCTATCAGGCGCTCGTCGCACGGAGCAAATATGCACAATGGGAAAACTTCGGAATGGCTGAGAAAGGACGTATCCTTTTGCAGGATCATGGCGATCAGGTTTCTTTTAGAAGCATAAAAATCAAAGATCTTTCAGGGACACCTCAATAATTTACGTCTATTAAAATACAGCGAATACAATACCTAAAGCTTACTTATATGAAAAATTCACGAAGAGATTTTATCAAGCGATCTGCAGCCGCAGCAACAGGAACCTACCTGGGTGCCTTAGGCTTTAGTGCAAAGAGCTATGGAAATATTATTGGAGCAAATGATCGTGTTCGCGTCGGTGTAGTAGGTTATTCCGATCGGTTCACGGGGTCTTTGCTGCCCTGTTTTCTAGACCATCATAAGGAAATGAATTTTGATATGGTTGCTGTTTCTGATATATGGAAATTGCGCCGGGAAGAAGGGCAAGCTAACCTGAAACAGAAATTAGGACATGATATCAAAGCTTGCGTCAACAACGACGAATTGTATTCAACAAAAGACATTGATGCGGTCATCATTAGCACCGCCGATTTTCAGCACGCGTTACACACTATCGAAGCAGTAAAAGCCGGTTGTGATACCTACACAGAAAAACCTTTTGCAGAAACCATGGAAGATAACCGCGCCGCCTTAAAAGCCGTGCGTGAATCAAAGAAAATTGTTCAAATCGGTTCGCAGCGCAGGAGCGGAAAGAATTACCACGCGGCGTACGACTATATCCAAAGCGGAAAGTTCGGACCGATCACGATGGTAGAGCTTACCTGGAATGTAAATCAACCCGGTCGATGGAGAAGAGTTGGTATGGTGGAAAAAATGAGGGAAGCAGACACGGACTGGAAACGCTTCCTGATGAACAGACCTTTTGAACCATTTGATGCGCGCAAGCATCTTGAGTTCCGTTTGTTTTGGCCATACTCCTCGGGCATGCCCGGTCAATGGATGAGCCACCAGATCGATACCGTGCATTGGTTCTCTGGGTTAAAACATCCGCGCAGCGTCGTGGCCAATGGAGGTATCTATGCTTGGAAAGACGGAAGAAAAAATTGGGATACGATGACGGCCGTTTTTGATTATGGACCCGAAAAAGATCCTTCTTCCGGTTTTCAGGTTACGTTCACCTCCCGCATGCACAACGGAAAAGAAAATCCTGCAGAAATTTATTACTCAAACGGAGGAGAATTAAATCTTAACACAAACAAGATCTCTTCGAATGGTGGCCTGGACGAAAGGCATGCTAAAGCTATGAACATGCAGGCTAATCTTCTACCCGAAATGGATATCACGGCCATGGCGGAAAAGGTTGTTGCATCTGCCAATACGGGAGGTGACTCTCTTACTTCCGGCCATATGAGAAATTGGATGGAATGTGTTCGCAGCCGGAAAGAGCCTAATGCGCCAGTCGAGGTGGGCTATGCGCACTCCATCGCCAGTATGATGACAACTGCAGCATCTCGCACAGGAATGAAAGCAACTTTCGACGAAGGAACACAGGAGATTATGGTGGGAAAAACAGCGTTTAAATATTGACGATTTTAGATTGACGATTGTAGATTGGATGCAACGTTCCAATAGCGTGCGCCCGATCGACAGGGCCAAAATGGGAGCGAGTCTATGTAAAATCTAAAATCAACCACCAGTCTACAA